>JBDLUH010000047.1:0-8829 GCA_039805425.1 Actinomycetota bacterium | reverse complement strand
GCTCAGCTGCTGGTGGAGTCTTTAGAACGAATGTGAATGAACGGTCTTCGTAAACAGTAATTTCTACTGGGATTACGTTGCCCTTCTGGTCTGCGGTTGCGTTGTTGTACGCGGTGCAGAACTCCATAATGTTCACACCGTGCTGACCTAGTGCAGGACCAATAGGTGGAGCTGGGTTAGCAGCGCCTGCCTGGATCTGCAGCTTGATCATTCCGGTGATCTTTTTGCTCGGTGCCATTTGATTTTTCCTTTTTGTTTGTTTGGAAACTTTTAAAAACTAGTTAAGTGCGCCAACCTGCTCGAAGCCAAGCTCCACCGGAGTCTCGCGCTCGAACAGAGAAACAAGAACAGTAAGCTTGCCGCTTTCTGGCTTGATTTCTGAAATGGTTCCAGGAAGACCAGCGAATGATCCGTCCTTGATCATGATGCTCTCGCCAACCTTGAAATCGATGTTGATTGGAACAGCCTTTGCCTTGCCCTTTACAGCAACGCCACCCTTTGCAGAAGCCTTTGCAGCAGCCTCTTCAGGAAGTACGTATAGAGACTTAAGCATGTTGAATGCCTCGTCTGCGCGAAGAGGTGTTGGGTTCTGTGAGTTGCCAACGAAACCAGTAACTGCTGGTGTATGGCGAACTAGAGACCATGACTCTTCGTTCATTTCCATGCGAATCAAAACATAACCAGGAATACGCACCTTTGTAACCAACTTGCGCTGGCCGTTCTTGATCTCGATTGAATCTTCCATTGGAACTTCAATCTGGAAGATGTCGTCTCCACCTTCGATGGCAAGCTTGCGGTTCTCAATGTTTTGCTTAACGCGCTTCTCGTAACCTGCGTATGAGTGAATTACGTACCACTTGCCAGGCTGGCGGCGAAGCTCAGCTTTGAATTCACGGTAAGGGTCATCAGATGCACCTTCAGAAACTTCTGCATCAATTGCAGCTGCTTCTTCTTTTGCCTCAACGATTGCCTCTTCAAGCTCTAGGTCTTGTTCAAGTTCTGCTGCTGCATCTTGCGCTAGGTCAGCAAGGTCAGCATCGGCCTCTGCGATAACCGCGTCGGCAACAACGTCTTGAACCTCGGCTACTGCCGCTAGTTCGTCGCGTTCTGTTTCACTCAATTGAGGTGTCCTTACTTATTGAATCGAAAAAATTAAGCAGTTGGGGTGAAGACGAAAACTACACCCTGGTAGAAAAGCCAGTCGAACAAAGAAATGATTGCCATGACTACTACAACGAATGCCAATACAACGCCGGTGTAGTTACGAAGTTCAGCCCAAGTTGGCTTGGTAACTTTCTTTAGCTCACTAACAACCTGCTTGAAGAACAAGATGATGCGTGCAATGAAGTTACGGCTTGACGCCTTATCAGCCTTAGCCTTTTCGACTAGGTCTTCTGAGACTTGCTCTAGCTCTTCAGCCATGGCTCATTCCTTCTTCGTTGTTGTTGCTACTTGCAGGGCGGACAGGACTCGAACCTGCAACCCTCGGTTTTGGAGACCGATGCTCTACCAATTGAGCCACCACCCTTTGAGGGAAAATTTAACAACACGAGCGGCAGTTATCCGGGCGTCAAAAAATTAGATAAATCTAAGAATTGATTAATGTGCCAGATTAGGCTTCCTGAGTTGTCAAACTCACTTCCTAAAGGATACCCGCTGAGCCCCAGTATTGCAAAGGGGAATCTGGTTGGTAACCTTGTGGCATGCCCGAATTCCCACGCATTTCAAAGCGCATTGGCGCTATCGCCGAATCAGCCACCCTAAAGGTAGACGCCAAAGCAAAGGCCCTGCAGGCAGCGGGCCGCCCGGTCATCTCTTATGCAGCCGGTGAGCCAGACTTTGCTACCCCGGCCCACATCGTTGAAGCGGCCTCAAAGGCCGTTTTAGACCCTAAAAACCACCGATACACCCCTGCCGTTGGCCTTCCAGACCTTCGCGAGGCCATTGCGGCCAAGACTTTGACAGATTCCGGCACCCAGATCACCGCTGCCCAGGTTGTAGTCA
This sequence comes from Actinomycetota bacterium, assembly GCA_039805425.1. GTDB lineage: Bacteria > Actinomycetota > Actinomycetes > Actinomycetales > Microbacteriaceae > Rhodoluna. The sequence continues at coordinate 6,825 of JBDLUH010000047.1, read as the reverse complement.
CAAATGGTGGCAAGCAGGCCGTTTATCAGGCATTTGCCACCCTAGTTGACCCGGGTGATGAGGTTTTGATGCCTACCCCGTTCTGGACAACCTACCCAGAGGCCATTCGCCTTGCCGGTGGTGTGCCGGTTGAGGTGTTTGCCGGTGCCGACCAAAACTACAAGGTAACCGTGGCCCAGCTAGAGGCCGCCCGCACCCCGCGATCAAAAGTTTTGCTTTTCGTTTCGCCTTCTAACCCAACCGGTTCTGTTTACACGCCAGAAGAGACTGAGGCAATTGGTCGTTGGGCTTATGAAAACGGCATGTGGGTAATCACCGATGAGATTTACCAGAACCTTACCTATGACGGCCTGAAGGCTGTTTCAATCACCCAGGCTGTGCCTGAGCTAATTGACCGCACTATTTTGGTGAACGGTGTTGCCAAGACCTACGCCATGACAGGTTGGCGTTTGGGTTGGATGGCCGGCCCGCTTGATGCCATGAAGGCAGCCGGTAATCTGCAGTCACACCTTTCATCAAACGTTTCAAACATTTCGCAGAAGGCAGCACTTGCAGCTTTGACTGGCCCGCAAGATGAGGTGCTGGCCATGCGCGATGCTTTTGATCGCCGACGCAAGGTTGCCGTTGCCGAACTAAACAAAATTCCGGGCTGGGTTGCGCCAATGCCTCAGGGTGCTTTCTATGTTTATTCAGATGTAACCGCATTGCTTGGTCGCGAATGGGGCGGTAAGCAGATCAACACTTCGCTTGAACTTTGCGACTACATTCTTGATGCTGCTGAAGTTGCTTTGGTGCCGGGTGAAGCGTTTGGGCCTTCAGGTTACGTTCGTTTGTCTTACGCACTTGGCGATGCGCCGCTACTTGAAGGTATTCAGCGACTACAGAAACTCTTTAACTAGTAACTCGTACAAGCGTCGTTCACCGTGCCAGAAAAACTGAAATAACTTTTCAGTTTTTTACTGTCACGCTCGGAACTCGCCAATCAGGTTCGGCTCTGGCTGCAGGTTAATTCCAAATTTATTTGAAACTCTAACCTGCACGTATTCGGCCAACTGCAAAATTTCTTGAGCCGTTGCGCCACCCTTATTAACGATTGCCAGGGTGTGCTTGCTAGAGATAGCTGCACCAGAACCGGCGATCTGAAAACCTTTTTCGATTCCAGCATTTTCAATCAGCCACGCTGCCGAAAGTTTTACGGTTAGACCTTCGTCTTCTTCTGATTCATATTTAGGAGCATCAGCAGGAAGGGCGCGGGCAACTTTATCGGTGACTATTGGGTTGGTAAAGAAACTTCCGCAGCTCACCGAGTCTGGGTCATTTGCATCAAGCACCATTCCCTTGCGGGCACGCAGCTTCATAACGCTTTGGCGCACATCTTCAAGAGGCACCTGCGCACCCATTTCAACTCCAAGGTCTGCGGCAATCTGAGTTGAGTAAAGCGGGCGGCTTAAGCCATCAAGCTTTTGCAATTCAAATTCAACCCAGGTAATGACGCCCGGGCGGCCGCGCTTGATTGCGCTATCGCGGTAACCAAATTGCAGGTCTTTGGCCTCAAGAATTGCAATCTCATGGGTTTCGTAATCAACAAACTCAAGGCGAACCATGCTGTCGCTAAGTTCTTGTCCGTAGGCGCCAATGTTTTGCACCGGCGCTGCACCAACAGTGCCCGGAATGCCGCTCATTGCTTCAATTCCGGCAAGGCCAGCCTTTACGGTGTGGGCTACAAAGCCGTCCCAGTCTTCACCCGCTTGCACGCGAACAACCACACGTGAGTCATCTTTATTGCGCACTGGCTCAATGCCAAGATTCTCAACTTTGATAACGCGAAGTTCGTCTACGTTATCGGCAACAACCATGTTTGAACCGCCGCCAAGAACTAACCAGTCTTCGCCGCTGCGCCAAACATCAAGCGTGTGCTCAACCAAATCATCTCGAGTTTTTGCAACATAAATTTCTGCTGGAGTGCCACCAACGCGCATTGAAGTTAAATCAGAAAGCGGGCGCGCACTACTTGCAGATGCCATTAGAGCTGAACTCTTGCCTGTGCTTTGCCAAGCACCTTGGTATCTGCAAATACAGCTTCAAGATCTACACGAACAACTTTGTTCTCGACATCAATCTCGCCAACCTTGCCGGTAACAACAAGCACAGCGCCTTCAACCGGGTCAACAACAACCGGCTTTGTGAAACGCACCTGGTAATCAACTACTGCGCCCGAATTGCCAACCCAGTCAACAGCAACCTGAACCGCAGCACCCATGGTTAGCATTCCGTGTGCGAGCACTCCAGGCAGACCAACCTGCGCTGCAACGTCATCACGGTAGTGAATCTGATTGAAATCACCTGATGCCCCCGCATAGCGAACTAGAGAATCACGGGTTAGTAAAAATTCTGTGCTACCAACAACTTGGCCAATTTCTAGTGATGCAATGTTGATGTGAGTCATTACTCATCACCTCTAACTACCAAAGTTGAAATTGCGGTGCAGACAAGTTCTTTACTTGCATCGTAAATTTTGGTTTCAAAGGTAACCATTGAGTGCGCGCCAAGTGACTTCACACTTGCTACCTCAAGTTCACTTACCAATTCATCACCGGCAACAATTGGGCGGGCGTGAATAAAGCGCTGGTCTCCGTGCACAACACGAGAAAAGTCAATATCTGCTTCAGGGTCTCTAAGCACAGTGGCCAGCGAACGCTCTTGAATCACAACTGCAAAAGTTGGTGGGGCAATGACATCTGTGTAGCCAGCTGCCTGAGCCGCAAACACATCAAGGTTCATAGCGTTGGTTGATTTAACCGCGTGGGCGAATTCGCGAATCTTCTCGCGGCCAACCAGATAAGGATCTGTTGCCGGATACTTCTTGCCCTGAACGTTTGGATTTACCACAGGTTAAGAGTATCTAGCGTTTACCCAAATCATTGGCCGCAAAGATTGAAAATACAAAGAAAGTCATTCCGCCAAGAATCCAAATGCCAAGCGGAACAAAATTCACCAGATTTTCAAATGCATTCCGCTCTGCCAGGTAAAAACCCATATCTTCGAGCCAGAAGGTAATTCGCCAAGGTGCTGCCCAAAGCACAAAACTTCCCAGGCTAAGAATTCCAGCCATCAAGGCAATTCTTGCAAAACCACTCCTGCCGAACACAAGCACGAAGACTCTGCCCCACAAAAGGCCTGCAAAAACTAAAAATAAGTAGGCAAAAATAAAAAGAGTTACAAACCCCCATTGATTTGCCTCTGAGAACTCTCCCGTCCAAGCAGGGTCCAAACTAAGAGCAGGCCAAGTTCTGGCATCAAGGCCTGAAACTGCCCAAACAGTTGAGGCCGACAAAAACATCGCGATTCCCCAGACCAGCAACGCCAGCCAAAATATCGGTCGTTTATGTGCAAACATGAAAAATCCCCCTGAGACCTTGAGTCTAGGAGGTTCAATGAAATTGGTAGCTGAGGCGGGACTCGAACCCGCGACCCCACGATTATGAGTCGTGTGCTCTAACCACCTGAGCTACCCAGCCGGGCATTGCCAAACTGCAGCAATTGGTTGTTTTTGAAACGAGCCCCGAGCCAGGATTGAACTGGCGACCCCTTCCTTACCATGGAAGTGCTCTACCACTGAGCTATCGGGGCGTTGTGCAAAGGCATCTAGCGCCAGGCACCAGAAGACTTTATCACCTTTACTTAGCGGCTGGCAAACGCCAAACGTTGACAGACATTGGGCTAGCAGGCAGTTTCACCTTGCTGCCACTGACCTTGAGTTCGCCACCGCCATAGATGTTTTGTGCCTGATCCAAACCGTAAATAGCATCTTGCGGCAGCTTTAACTTGGCCTCACGACCTCTAGTAACGCTAACCAAAATGCTTTGCTTCTTGTGCTCGCGAACGTAAACCACTGCTTCATTTGTTGCCAATAAGAAGCGCAGGCCACCTTCGGTAAGCGCAATGTTTTCGCGGCGAATCTTGGCGAGTGCCGAGTAAACCTCAATCAGTGATGCATCGTGCGGGCGTTCATTATCCCAAGGCAATGGTGTGCGCGAGTTTTCGCCATTGAACCCATCAAGGCCAAATTCGTCACCGGCCCAAATCATTGGAATACCTGGGAATGTAAATTGCACGGCAGCGGCCACTTTTTGCGCGCCAGGCAGGGTGAAGGTCTTGAATCTTGGGGTGTCGTGGGTGTCAAGGGTGTTCATGTTGTTTAGGCGCACGTGCCACGGGAACCCAGCGGCAAACTTGGTGTGGCTTTCAACAAAATCACTGCCCGTTTCCGGTGTAGAGATGAACCCGATGTTTTGTAATTCAGATTCTGGCATTGGGTTTTGCAACCAACGAAATAGCGGCCTAGTGAAGTTTGCGTAGGTCATTGCGCCTTGCCAGCCATCGCCTTGCACTTCGTAGGCTGCGTCTCCGGTGTACTCGCCCAGCATGATTGTGTCTGGATTCACCGAGACCATGGTCTTGCGCACAATGTTGGCAACTTCTCCGTACATGTCTTCGTCGCGAATGCGGCCGGTCATGTTGGCAACGTCAATACGCCAACCATCAATTTTGAAGGGGGCCTTCAACCACTTGGCCACCACCGATGATTTGCCTTCGATAAAACGTTTGCGCAACTCTTTTGATTTCCAGTCAAACTTTGGAAGGCTTGGCACACCAAACCAAGAGTCATATTTTTTGTTGCCATCAGTGAAGTAGTAGAACTCTGACTCTCGAGCCTTTGGATTCTTGTAAGCCTTCTTAAACCATTCGTGAGCGTCACCTGAATGATTTGAAGTAAGGTCACCAATTATTCGCATGCCGCGTTTGTGCACCTCGGCAATCAAAGCCGCGTAAGCCTTATTGCCTCCAAGCAGTGGATCAACAACATCAAAACTAGAAGCGTCGTAGCGATGGTTGGAGCGCGCTGGGAATATCGGGGTTAGGTACAAAGTGTTTACGCCAAGTTTTTCTAAGTGGTCTAGGTGTTCAATTACTCCCCACAGGTCTCCACCAAAGAATTGTTCTGAGGTGCCGGGGCCTTTGCCAATTACTTGCTCTGACCATTCCGCCTTGATTGCCCACTCTGGAAGCTTGTGCTTTTCCGCTTCAGCAGACTTCGCGAACCTATCGGGGAAAATCTCGTAGAGCACGGTTTTTGGGCCCCAAGCCGGTGCGCTCGAGAAGGTATTGATTCTGAAGTCGTTGATGTCTGTTTGCTCAAGGTGGTGCAAGCCCAGAGCGTTTAGCCACAGAATCTGACCGCTATCAAGCTTTAGCATCCAGCGATAGTTGACCTTTGGGTTGTGCATGGTGACAACGGTTTCGTACCAAGTCCACTTTCCATCAGTGGCAACAACTTTGGCCTGGGCCGAAGGAAAAGCCTCACCGCTCTCGCTGGCTCGAACGCGCACTTCAACAACATTGCCAATTGCCGAGTGCACGCGAATGCGAACCTTTACCTTGTCTAGCAATTTTGGTGCTTGGTTTGACACGTAAAGGGCTGAGCCGTCGTGATGTGGGCGCAGAGCCATTGGCAATTTAGTCATAGCTGAATGTACCCACCTAAGGTTTCGAGGTTATTAACCCTTTACGGCGCCGGCGGCGACGCCACCAACAATGTACTTCTGAAGACCAAGGAACAAAGCAACTAGAGGAATCGCAGCCAAAACAGAACCTGCTGCAAATGCGTTCCAGTTTGCACCGTATTCGCCACCCACAAATGACTGCAGTCCAACGGCAACTGTTCTAGCATTCACATCTTGCAAGAACAGGCTTGCCAAGATGAATTCGTTGAAGGTTCCAACAAAGCTGAGCAGCGTGGTCACAATCAGCACAGGGGTAGTAAGCGGCAAGAAGATCTGCCAGAAAATTTGGCTTGGCGATGCGCCGTCAATCTTGGCTGCCTCGTCTAGCTCCATTGGAATTGAATCTAGGAAGCCCTTAAGTAGCCAAGCGTTAGCACCCATTGAGCCACCTAGGTAAATCAACAGCAGACCCCAAATAGAACCAAGGCCAATTGCTGGGAACACTGTGTAAATGCGCTCCATGATCACGTAAATTGCAGCAAGTGCCAAAAAGCTTGGGAAAACCTGAATTAGAAGCAGAGCTTGTAGCCCAAACTTTCTACCCTTGAAACGAAGGCGAGAGAAGGCGAAGGCCGCAAAGACTCCAATAAGCACAGAGGCAACAGCGTTGATCGCTGAGATAAAGAATGTGTTCCAAATCCAAATTCCATAAGGAAGCTCGTCTTTGGTAAACAACTGAATGTAGTTGTCCAGGCTGAAGGTAGTAGGAATAATTTGGCTAGATGCCAAACCACCAGACGCATCGAACGAGCTCATCACCACCACGAAAATTGGGAAGATAGAGAACGCGATTAGTGACCAGGCTAGAACGTGACGCCAGGTATTAGAAGTTGTGCGGCGAGGCTTTTTGCGCAGCATCGGTAACTTTTTAGTTGAAGTTATTGTCATTGCATGATCTCCAATACCTTGGAACGGCGAAGGCTCCATAGTGAAAGCAAGCCAACAATCAAGAAGATGATTACGCTAATCGCGCTGGCCAAACCTAGGTTTTGCTCTGTGCCAGCAAAAGCCGTCTTGTAAGCGTAGGTAATAAGAATGTCTGTTGCACCCGCAGTCTCACCATTAATAACATCTGTTGGCCCACCACGGGTTAGCAGGTAAATCAAGTTGAAGTTGTTAAAGTTGAACGCCATAGATGCAATCAATAGCGGTGAAAGAATCTGCAAAATAAGTGGCAATTTGATGCGCCAGAATATTTGAGCCCCGGTTGCGCCATCGATTGCGGCGGCTTCTTCAAGATCTGTTGGCAATGCCTGCAGCG
>JBDLUH010000046.1:0-8887 GCA_039805425.1 Actinomycetota bacterium | reverse complement strand
CCTTCGGCCCCCACTGATGCATCAAAGCTTTTTGATTTGATTGTTTCGGCATCGGCAATTTACGGTGGCTCCTGGATGGAGGGCGCCGGAGCGGTTCACGCCGAGAACGAGGTGCTTTCCTGGTTAGCCAGCGAGGTTGGCTTTGGGCCTCAAGCCGGTGGGGTATTTGTGCAGGGCGGAACATTGGGAAACCTAAGTGCCCTAGTGGCGGCCCGCCACGCAGCCAAACGCAAACTGGCCATGGCAGGAAGCCCAATGCCGACCAAGTGGAAATTCATATGCAGCGAAGAGGCCCACTCATCTTTGAAGTCGGCCGCATCGGTAATGGATGTTGAGATCATCAAAGCTAGCGTCAATGAAGCCGGCAAGTTAACCGGTGCAGCGGTTGAAGCTGCCCTAAAAGATTCTGCCGGCGATATTTTCGCAATCGTAGCAACCTCTGGCACCACAAACTTTGGAATCGTAGATTGCATCGGTGAAATTGCTGAAGTCGCAAATCGCAACGATATTTGGTTGCACATTGACGGTGCCTACGGCTTGGCTGGCATCATTTCTGCCGAGAGCCGCAATCTTTATGCTGGCATCGAGCAGGCCGACAGTTTTATAGTTGACCCGCACAAGTGGCTATTTGCGCCATTCGATGCCTGCGCCTTGGTTTATAAGAATCCAGAAATCGCCCGCGAGGCGCACACGCAGCACGGTGACTACCTAGATGTGCTCACCGATAACGGTGATTGGAATCCTTCAGATTATGCCTACAACCTAACCCGCAGGCCACGTGGTCTGCCGCTGTGGTTCTCACTCGCCACTCACGGAATTGCAGCTTACAGAGAAGGTGTTAAGTACAACATTGACCTTGCTCGTCAGATTGCCGATGAGATAAAACAGCGCCCTGATTTGAGACTTGTGCGCGAGCCGGAGTTATCGGTGGTGGTCTTTGAAAAAGATGGCTGGACCATCAACGAATACAACGCTTGGTCTGAAAAACTTCTTGCTCGCCAGCAGGCATTCGTTGTGCCAAGTTCACATCACGGAAAACCAAACGCAAGATTTGCAATCGTAAACACCAAGACCGAATTTTCGGAATTGGTCAGCATTCTCGACAGTATGAACGAATAAACAAAGGTAAAAAATTGAAGGTCACCGTAGCCCAGGCTCAGCCATCACTATCTAGAGTTCATGATCCAGTGCGCACTCCCCTGCGAGTGGCCCTGGTGCAAACCAAATGGCACAGCGATGCCGCCGAGCACCTAGCCAAACTGAACGAAGGCATTTCTCTTGCTGCCAAAGAGGGTGCAAAGATTGTGTTTCTTCAAGAGCTAACCCTTAGCCGCTACATGGCCGACGTTAAGCCAACCGGAGACCCCGGTGCCGAGGCAGAGCAATTGATTGATGGCCCCACCCACCGCTTTGCCGCAGCCGCGGCTAAAGCACACAACATTTATGTGCACGCCTCACTTTTTGAAAAGGCAAACTACGCCGATGGCCGCGGGCTAAATGTTGCCATCGTGGTTGCGCCAAACGGCAAAATCATTGCCCGCACCCCAAAGCTGCATATTCCGGTGACCGCCGGTTACTACGAAGACAAGTACTTTACTCAGGGCCCAAGTGAGGGGCCGGCCGGCGACCCGTACCCGGTTTATGAAATAAACATCAACGGAACGGCTGCGAAGTTTGGTTTGCCAACCTGCTGGGACGAATGGTTCCCCGAGGTTGCCCGCAACTATTCCCTCCGTGGCGCAGAGGTTATTGCCTACCCAACCGCAATAGGCTCTGAGCCAGATCACATTGACTTTGACACCGAGCCACTTTGGCGCAAAGTAATTATTGGAAACGGCATTGCCAACGGAACATTCATGGTGGTACCAAACCGATACGGCAACGAAGGCACAATTACTTTTTACGGCAGCAGTTTCATTAGCGACCCCTATGGTCGCGTATTGGTTCGTGCGGCGCGTGAAGGTGACGAAGTGTTGGTTGCCGACCTTGATTTAGATCAGCGCCGCGACTGGCTTGACCTGTTTCCTTTCTTGGCCACCCGGCGCCCAGATACCTATGAAGCTCTTACTAAGCCAGTAATAAAAAATGACTAGCTACGCAATGCCTGCCGAATGGCAAGAGCACTCACAGACTTGGATGGCCTGGCCCTCATCGGGTTACACACTCGGCGACACCGATGCCGATGTGCATGCCGCTCGAAGCACCTGGGCCGCTGTGGCTAATGCAATTGTTCGATTTGAACCGGTGACCATGCTTTGCGAAAAGAATGACTTTGAAGTTGCGGCTGGCTACCTCGATGAAAGCGTGGTGCTAATCGAGGCCGAACTAAATGATGCCTGGATGCGTGACATAGGGCCAACTTTTGTGAAGGACACAACCGGAAAGCTGGCCGGCGTTGATTGGATTTTTAACGGATGGGGCGCGCAAAGCTGGGCCAGCTGGGATAAAGACAGCAAGGTTGCCTCATCTATTAACTCTTTGGTTGGCGTGCCAAATCTGAAATCACAGCTGATCAATGAGGGTGGCGGAATTCACGTTGATGGCGAAGGCCGGGTGCTACTAACCGAGACCGTGCAACTTGGTGAGGGGCGAAATGCCGGGTTATCCAAAGAGGCGGTAGAAGCGCAGATTCATGATTCGCTTGGCACCAATCAGGCAATTTGGCTAAAGCGTGGGCTCACCCGCGACTATGACGAGTTTGGTACCCGCGGCCACGTAGACATCGTTGCTTGCTTTGCCCCCGGCGGCAAGGTTTTAGTTCACGTTCAGGAAAACCCGCAGCACCCAGATTTTGAGGTCTCTAAGGAGGTGTTGGCTACCTTCGCCCAGCACCCGGAACTAACCGTTATTCCAGTGGCAGCTCCTCAGGTGCTGAAAGATGAAGAAGGCTTCGTTGACTACAGCTACATAAATCACTATGTGGTGAATGGTGCAGTTATTCTTTGCGGCTTCGATGACCCAAATGACTCACGAGCTGTTCAAACGCTACAGAGCGTCTATCCAGATCGCGAAATAGTTTTAGTAGACGCGCGCGAGCTATTTGCCCGCGGTGGTGGCATTCACTGCATTACTCAGCAGCAACCTAAATAATCTGTCAATAAGAAAACCCTCCGACCATTGGCCGGAGGGTTTTCTTTGTCTGATTAGTTAGCTAACTAAATTAGTTAAGCTTTCCGTACTCTGACTTGGTTGCTGTGTTGGTGTTGTCAGCGTTGAACTTGTAGATACCAACGTAAGCCTCTGTTGGGTCTCCGTTGTCATCGAAGCTGATTGGACCTGAAAGACCATCGAAGTCGATGTCCTTTCCATCTTTCAACATCTGAACTGCGGTTGCGAAGTCAGTAACCTTCTCGCCACCCTCAGATACTGCCTTTAGGTTTGCCTTGATGGTTTCACCATCAGCAGCGCCACCAGCAATAGCTGCAAGAGCAATCAATAGGGTTGCGTCGTATGACTCAGCAGCGTATGAGAAGTCAGTCAAGCTTGCATCTGCTGCAAGGAACTTCTTCTTGCTGTCTTCAGTTGCAACAACACCAGGAATGGTTCCCTGTGCGCCTTCGATGCTGAAGTCGGTGAATACCTCTGAGTAGTTAGCAACGTTTCCGTCAACTAGGTAAACCTTAGTTGCTGGGAAACCCTTTACCTTTACTAGCTCTGGAAGAATTGACTTTGCCTCATCGAATGAGATAACTGCGATTGCGTCTGGCTTTGCAGCAAGAACCTTGTCAACCTGAGCTGAGAAGTTCTTGGTACCACCAGCGAATTCCTCGTTAGCAACGACTTTACCGCCAGCTGCTTCGATTGAAATCTTTGCGTTGTCGTACAGACCAGTGCCGTATGGGTCCTGGATGGTCAAGAAACCAACGGTTTCGTTTCCGTCACCAGTGATTAGGTTTCCAAGAACGCGACCCTGAAGTACGTCTGATGGAGCAGTACGGAAGTAGAAACCGTTGTCTGCATAGGTGCTTAGTGAAGGAGCAGTGTTAGCAGGTGAGATCTGAACTACACCAGCGCCAGTTACCTGGTCGATAACGCTTAGTGATACACCAGATGATGCTGCACCAACGATTGCGTCAACGCCCTCGTTGATTAGAGCAGTTGCTGACTGGGTTGCGGTGTCAGTAGTGGTGTCACCTGAGTCCTTGTGAGAAACAGAAACACACTTACCAAGTACACCACCGGCTGCGTTGATCTCTGCAATAGCAGCGTCAACACCAGCAATTTCTGGTGGGCCAAGGAACGCTAGGTTTCCAGTGGTAGGCAGTAGCGAACCAATCTTCAGTTCTGCATCGTCACAGTTAGCTGCGTCAAGTGCAGGAGTTGAAGCTGCGCAACCGCTTAGAACTAGCGCAACGCTAGCCGCTGCGGCTAGAGCAATTGCGCTCTTCTTTGCAAGAATAGACATATTTTGTAGCTCCTATATTTAGGGAAATGCGATTCCCTTCCTTGGAAACCGCCCAGAGTAAGTTTACCCAGACCCTTATTTCGATTAGGTTACGGTCTTAATAAATGGACACTTTTACAGTAGTTTTGGCCCAAATTTAGGCTTTTTGGCGCTTTGAAGAGCGCAATCCATCCCAAATCAGTAGCGCCAAGCCCAACCACACCAGCGCAAAGCCAGTCAGACGTACAGGGGTCAACGGCTCTTTCAAAATGAAAACCGCGGTGATAAATTGCATGACCGGAGTCAGATACTGCAAGAATCCAACAAACCTAAGGGGCAATCGTTTGGCCGCGCTGCCGAACAGGATTAGTGGAATAGCGGTTAGGAAACCAAAGGCAATTAGCCCAAGCGAGCCCGGCAGCCCGGCAGCCCCAAACTTGAGGCCATCAGCCAGATAAACCAGGTACAAAATTACGCCGGCAACGGGTACTAAAATTCCAGATTCCAGTGCGTAGGAATTTACGGCTGTTATTTGACCGCCAATTTTGTTTTTGGCAAGTCCGTAAAGGCCAAACGAAAGAGCCAGCAAAAATGCCATCCAAGGTAGCCGGCCGTAGTCAAGAGTCAGAACTGTAACCGCGATAAACCCCAGAGCTGCTGCTGCCCACTGTAACCGGCTGAGCTTTTCACCTAGGAAAATTACTGCCAAGAAGATTGTCACCAATGGATTAATGAAATATCCCAGTGAAGCCTCAAGGGTTTGCTGCGAGGCAACTGCAATGACGTAGACAGACCAGTTGATAAATATCAACACCGTGGCGAATAGATTCCAAAGCAGAAGCTTGGGCTCTTTGAATATGCGAACCACTTGCTTCCAAGATTTACCGAGGGTCAAAATGGCGGCGGCAAGCACAAAACCGAATATCACTCGCCAACCAACAATTTCCCACGGAGAGGCAAAGTGCAGGGCGGTGATGATTAGCGGAAAGCTACCCCAGATGAGGTAGGCGCCAAAACCAAATAAAAGACCCCGGCCGAAGCCAGGGTCTTTTGGTGTGCTCATTGTTCGAGCCTATCGAACAACGAGCAGTGATTTAGGGTCTAGCGAACTACCACGGCTAGAACGTCGCGAGCTGAAAGCACTAGGTACTCTTCACCGTTGAACTTAAGTTCGGTGCCGCCGTACTTAGAGAAAATAACCTTGTCGCCCACGTTTACGTCAACAGGAATGCGAACACCCTTGTCGTCTACGCGGCCAGGACCAACAGCAATTACTTCTGCTTCCTGTGGCTTCTCTTTTGCGGTGTCTGGAATTACTAGACCAGATGCGGTTACCTGCTCAGCCTCAACTGGGCGAACAACGATGCGATCTTCAAGCGGCTTGATTGAAACCGACATAGTGAATCTCCTTTATGTTGCGGGGTTTGTATTTCAATGTTAGCACTCGATGGGGCCGAGTGCTAAATGGATTTTAGATAGCCTGTCCTAATGGAACGCCAAGACTTTATTCACCTGCTCTCACCCCAGGGCCAGGCGCTTTTGGCAGAGCTTGGCCCACTTGAGGCCAAAGCAGATGTTCTAAAGCTGGTTTCCAGCCTGCGCGCTAAAGGTCACGATGCCGCATTGGTGGCCGCTGTACTAACCCAGGCCAAGCTTCGCCGCCGAGCCGCCCCCAAGTTTGGCCCCTTCGCCGAGCGCATGATCTTTACCGAGCCCGGGCTTGAGCAGGCATCGAGGTTGAGCGTGGCGGCTTTGCACGCCAACCGTTTTCGCCAGGCCGGCATCACCCAAGTAGCCGATCTTGGCTGTGGCATTGGCGCCGAATCGCTGGCGCTGGCCAGTTTAGATACGGATGTGAAGGCCTTTGAAATCGATGAGGTTACCGCGGCCGTAGCAACCTACAACCTTGCGCCATTTGAAAACGCTTTTGTTGAGCAAGCCGATGTCACCACCATTGATCTTTCAAAATTTGAAGGTCTGTTTTTTGACCCGGCCAGGCGCGAACTTGGCGGCCCGGCTCGAGAGCGTGCCTTACGCAAATTTGACCCATCGGCTTTCTCGCCAAGCTTTGATTTTGTAATGCAAGCCGCAGCAAAGAAACCAACCGGGGTTAAATTTGGGCCGGGTCACCCGCACGAGGGAATTCCCGATGAAGCCGAGGCCCAGTGGGTTTCTGTGGATGGCGACCTGGTGGAACTTAGTCTTTGGTTTGGTGCCGTCGCTCGACCAAACGTGAAGCGTTCGGCATTGCTAATTGCCGGCGGCACCAAACACGAAATAACCAGCAACTCTGCAGAGCGGCTGGATGCCCCAATTGGTGATCTTGGTCAATATGTTTACGAGCCCGATAACTCTGTGGTGCGTTCACATTTGATTGGGCAACTTGCAGCCGAAATTGATGCCAAGTTGTTTGCACCAGAGATTGCCTACTTGACCAACGATATGCCGCTTGAGTCACCTTGGCTGAAGAGTTATCGAGTTTTGGATAATTTGGTTTTTGATCGCAAGAAACTGAAGGCCTACTTGCGAGAGCGAAATATTGGCACGCTAGAAATAAAAAAGCGAGGCAGTGATATTGTGCCCGAGGTACTGCGTAAAGAACTTGCACTTAAAGGTGAAGGCGCCGCCACCCTGATAGTAACCAGGGTGGGCGACGCCCACAGAGCACTCGTTTGTGAGGCTCTTAAGTTCTAGTGACTTTTACCAATTAGAGAAACTAGAAATAGGTATAACTGTTAGTTGTTGTCCATCATTCCCGGACCCATTTGCCAGTCGCCACCGCGCATTCCTTCGAAGTCGCCGTAGCCGTTCTTGGCAGCCCAGAACATGAATGCGGTCCAGAAAACTGAACCAAGTACCCAAAGGGCAATTGACACATAACCAAGAATTACGCCTGAGAGAGCAAGCACGCGCCCGTTTTGACCGGTGCGCTTAATCTGAGCCAGTGAAATGTGCCCTGTGATGATTGCTGCCACAACACCAAAGCCGGTGAGTGCAGAAGCAAGAGACACTACTGAGAGTGTGTTTAGTTTGGTGAAATCGTATTTGTCCTTCTGAGGGACTGCGTCTGTTTTAGCCATGCCTTGAGTACAGCAGTGCAGGCTGGGAGGCGCCTGTGAAGGGCCTGAGCGCCCGGTGCCAATTTAGAGGGTCTGCACCGAGGTCACCGGCAAGGTGGAGTCGGCTCCAAAGTGCAGGCTCGATGGGGCTCGACCGGCCATGATCAGTTGGGCACCAAGCGCCGCAATCATGGCGCCGTTATCGGTGCACAGGCTAAGTGCGGGAATGCGAAGTTCAATTCCGTTAGCCGCGCAGCGCTCTTCGGCCAACTCGCGAAGGCGAGCGTTCGCCACCACACCGCCGCCAAGTAGCAGCCTTGGCACCTTGTGATCAAGGCAGGCGTTCACCGCTTTGGTAACCAGCACGTCGGCAACCGCCTCGCGGAACGAAGACGCGATGTCGGCCACGTTTAGCTCTTCACCCGCGGCCTCTGTCTTTTCAACCCAGCGCGCCACCGCTGTTTTCAAACCCGAGAATGAAAAGTCGTAGCGGTGCTTTTGCATATCTTTTGGAAGCGAAAGCCCGCGAGGGAACCGAATAGCTTTGGGGTCACCGCCGACAGCGGCTTTATCAATTTCAGGACCACCCGGATATTTCAAACCAAGCACGCGGGCCACTTTGTCAAAGGCCTCACCAGCTGCATCGTCAATTGTTTCGCCAAGCAGTTCAACATCATTTAGAAGATCGCGAACCAAAAGCAAAGATGTGTGACCACCACTTACCAGCAACGCAACAGTTGGAGTTTCAAGCTGACCGCGCTCAAGAATGTCCACGCCCACGTGACCCACAAGATGGTTCACTGCGTAGATTGGTTTTTCAATAGCAACGCTGAGCGCCTTGGCAGCACCAACACCAACCATCAGAGCGCCACCCAAACCCGGGCCGTTGGTTACCGCAATTGCATCAATATCCTTTAGCGAGAGATTTGCTTTTGCCAGGGCTTGATGCAGGGTTGGCCGCAAGGCCTCAAGATGCGCACGTGCAGCAATCTCAGGAACCACTCCGCCAAATCTGGCATGTTCGTCCATCGATGATGAAATTATATTTGCCAGCAAAGTGTTGCCGCGAACAATTCCGATTCCGGTTTCGTCGCAAGATGTCTCAATGCCAAGAACAATTGGTTCGCGGCCGATGGTTGTCTTGGCAAATTGCAAACGCATTACCCAAGCGTCTACGTCATCTGGTTGGTAGTAGCGCTTGCGCGTATCGATGTGTTCGAAACCAAGATTGAGATAAAGATTTTGAGCAGCCGGGTTGTCGGCGCGAACCTCAAGAAACAATTCTTCTGCCTGCAAGCGGCGGGCCTCTTTTAGAAGATCCAGCATCAGCGCCTTGCCAATGCCCTTACCGCGAGCCGACTGGGCAACCGCAATGGTTTGAATATCTGCCTGTTCGTTTCCAGGAATCTTGCTGAGACCGGCAAACCCAATTAAGGCATCACCT
>JBDLUH010000045.1:0-8909 GCA_039805425.1 Actinomycetota bacterium | reverse complement strand
TTGGGTACTCATTTCGAGTTACTCATTTTTTGCCAACATCGTTTCTGCCTGTTCTTTAGTGAATACAAGACCTGAGGTGTCAATCTGCTTGCTTAGTTTCAGAGCTCTGCCAAAGGCATTTCGCTGAATAGCTAGGGTCAAACAGTCTGAACTTGGATGAATCCAAGCGCCTCTGCCGGGCTTTGTCTTGAGATGATCAAAAGCCAAAACATTGGATTTTGAAACAATTCGCAAGAGTTCTGCACGCTGAGAGCGCTGGCGACAACCAACGCAGGTTCGTTCCATTCTAACCCCTGAATTACCCCTTTAGATAGGGGCTATTCGTCCTCGAGGATGCTGTCCGGCTGGATATCGATTTTGGCACCGGTCAATTTGGCTGCCAAACGGGCATTTTGCCCCTCTTTTCCAATAGCCAGAGACAACTGGAAGTCAGGAACCAATACGCGAACTGACTTTGTGGCCGCATCTAACATGAAGGAACTTGATACCTTGGCCGGCGATAGGGCCTGGGCTACGAAAGCTGGCAGGTCCTCAGAGAAATCAACAATGTCAATCTTTTCGTCGTTTAGCTCGGTTTGAACCGCACGAACTCGCTGCCCCAATTCACCGATACAAGAACCCTTTGCGTTTACACCCGGCTCGTGGGCGCGAACGGCAATCTTGGTGCGGTGCCCCGCTTCGCGAGCAAGAGAAACAATCTCTACTACTCCACTGGCAATTTCTGGAACCTCCATGGCGAAAAGCTTGCGAACCAAAGAAGGGTGAGTGCGCGAAACGGTAACCATTGGACCACCCTTGGTTCCCTGGTTTACTGCTGTCACATAAACACGAATGCGCTTGCCATGAGCGTAATCTTCGCCCGGCACCTGCTCTTCAGGGGGCATAATTGCCTCAATTGTGCCTAGGTCAACGTAAACCATGTAAGGCTTCTGGCCCTGTTGAATTACACCGGCAACGATGTCACCTTCTTTGCCTTTGAATTCACCCATCAAAGATGCGTCATTAATTGAACGAATTCGCTGAGCGATAACCTGCTTTGCGGCTCCTGCCGCTACGCGACCAAAATTCTCTGGTGTTGCTTCGGTTTCGCCAATCTTGTTGCCCTCTTCATCCAGAACTGGAACAAAAATAGTTACGTGTCCGGTTGACTTATTAAGTTCGGCACGCGCCTCAGGAGTCTTTAAGGCATCACGATCAAAAGATTTTGCAGCTTGCTTTGTTCCAGAATCAGCAGCCGGGTCAGCCTTTGCAACCATCTTTAAGTAAGCCGCAAGAATAGCCTCTTCGATAACTGAAACTAATTCGTTGAAAGGAATTTCGGCTTCGCGCTCAAGGACTTTCAGAACACTTAGATCGATGTCCATTTATTTGCCTCCTTGGCGGTCTTTAGTTTTTAGCCTTTAAGTATTTCTGCTACAGCCGATTCTAGTGGTACCGGGCGGCGCACTCCAGATCGGCGATCCCAAAGATCAACCTCAGAGTTTTCTAACCCCTTGCCAACGATCACGATATTTGGAACACCGATGAGCTCGGCGTCACCAAACTTAACTCCTGGGCTGACCTTTAGTCGGTCATCCAGAATCACAACTTTGCCGGTTGCCTCAATTTGGTTGGCAAGTTCCTCAGCTGTTTCGTAGATAGCCTCATCTTTGCCAGCTGCAACGATGTAGACATCGGCCGGCGAAACTGCTTCTGGCCAGATCAAACCGTTTTCGTCGTGATTTGCCTCTGCTAGTACAGCAACCAAACGAGTCACACCAATTCCGTATGAACCCATGGTCACAGTTATTAGCTTGCCGTTTTCGTCGAGTACCTGTAGACCAAGAGCCTCGGCGTACTTTCGACCCAACTGAAATACGTGACCAATCTCAATGCCTCTAGCAAGCTCTAGCGCACCCGACCCATCAGGGGCCTGATCCCCTGCGCGAACTTCGGCAATATCTGCAACCCCGTCAGCGCTGAAATCACGACCGGCAATTAATCCGTAGACGTGCTTTTCTTTTTCGTTTGCCCCGGTAAGCCATGCTGAACCCTCAACAACACGTGGGTCAAGCAGGTAACGAATCTTGGTTGCGCCTTTCAAGCCAAGAATTGCATTGCCGTCTTTAACCGGACCAATGTAGCCCTTGATTAGCTCTGGGTGTTTTGCGAAATCTTCTTCATTGGCTTGTTCAATTTCGTTTGGAGAGAAAGCGGCCTCGGCACGTTTTACATCAACTTCACGATCGCCAGGTAGACCAACGATTACAAGCTCGCGCTTTCCCTCAGGAGACACAAGAGCCATAACGTTGTTCTTAAGTGTGTGGGCAGCGTGCCAGTCAGCGCCATCGGTGCGTTTGTGGTTTTCATTTGACCAAGCAACTATGCGCTTTATGTTTGAGCACTCGGGGGTAACCACAATTTCGGCAGCAGGCTGACCTTCGATTGAAATCTTTGGCGGCACAACGGTTGCAACCGCTTCAACGTTTGCGGCGTAACCACCTGGCGAACGTACAAATGTGTCTTCACCAATTGCAGAAGGTGAAAGGAATTCTTCTGATGCAGAGCCGCCCATGGCGCCTGCATCTGCTTTTACGACAACATAGTCAACGCCTAGGCGGGTAAAGATTCGTTCATAGGCATCGCGCTGAGCCTGGTAAGAAGTTGCAAGACCCTCATCGGTGGTGTCAAAGCTATAGGCATCTTTCATAACAAACTCACGCCCACGAAGAAGGCCGGCGCGAGGGCGCGCTTCATCGCGGTATTTGTTTTGAATTTGATAAATCGATAGCGGTAAGTCTTTGTAACTTGAGTAAAGATCTTTCACCAACAGGGTGAACATCTCTTCGTGAGTTGGGGCTAAAAGATAATCAGTTTTTTTGCGGTCCTGCAAACGGAACAGATTGTCACCGTATTCGGTCCATCGGCCGGTTGCTTCGAAAGGCTCACGTGGAAGCAGCGCTGGAAAGAAAACTTCTTGTGCACCGGCGGCAGCCATCTCTTCACGGATAACCTTCTCGATCTTGGCTTTGACTGCTAAACCAAGTGGCAACCAGGTGTAAAGACCGGCTCCGGCTCGGCGAATGTAACCCGCGCGAAGTAGCAACTTGTGGCCAGCTACGTCGGCGTCGGCTGGGTCTTCACGAAGTGTTCGTAGGAACAGGCTGGATAAGCGAATAGGCATGGGGACAATGTTACCTTGACCGCCAATAACAACTAGTCCTTTTGGGCTACAACTACCTGAGGAGAGCCAACCAAGGCTGGGTCCATTGATTCAGCAAGGCGGTTGGCCTCTTCAATTAAGGTGGCTACGATTTCACTTTCAGGTACGGTCTTGATGACCTCACCCTTAACAAAGATTTGGCCTTTTCCGTTACCCGAGGCAACTCCAAGATCTGCCTCGCGTGCTTCTCCGGGGCCATTAACCACACAGCCCATAACTGCCACACGCAATGGAACGGTTAGTTTTTCGAGGCCTGCGGTTACCTCATTGGCCAAGGTGTAAACGTCTACCTGGGCACGGCCACAGGAAGGGCAGCTAACAATTTCTAGTTTGCGTGGGCGAAGGTTTAGTGACTCAAGAATCTGTGAACCAACTTTAATTTCTTCTACCGGAGGAGCAGAAAGAGAAACACGAATTGTGTCTCCGATTCCTCGTGACAAAAGTGAACCGAAAGCAACAGAAGACTTAATTGTTCCCTGAAACGCTGGGCCCGCCTCAGTCACGCCCAGGTGAAGTGGCCAGTCTCCGCGTTCGGCAAGCATCTCGTAGGCCTTGACCATAATCACCGGGTCGTTGTGTTTTACAGAAATCTTGAAATCGTGAAAATCGTGTTCTTCGAAAAGACTTGCTTCCCAAACGGCCGACTCAACGAGGGCCTCAGGGGTTGCCTTGCCATACTTTTCCAAAAGTCTTGGGTCCAGCGAACCGGCGTTCACACCAATTCGAATAGAGACGCCAGCATCTTTAGCAGCCTTTGCGATTTCACCAACCTTGTCATCAAACTGGCGAATATTTCCTGGGTTTACTCGAACGGCACCGCAGCCAGCATCAATTGCTTGGAAAACGTACTTTGGTTGAAAGTGAATATCGGCTATTACTGGAATTTGAGATTTGCGGGCAATTAGTTGCAAACGATCTGCATCGTCTTGGCTAGGAACTGCTACACGCACAATGTCACAACCAGATGCGGTGAGTTCGGCAATCTGTTGCAGGGTTGCATTAACATCTGTGGTTGGAGTGGTGCACATTGACTGCACTGAAACTGGTGCATCGCCGCCAACAGCCACCTTGCCAACCATTATTTGGCGAGATTTACGGCGTGGAGAAATAGTTGGCGGTGGAGTCTTTGGCAGACCCAGGTTGATTGCAGCCACGATTAGCTCACTTTCAGGTTTGTCTAAATCTTAAGTGATTTAAATGGAGATTGGGTTTACCAGATCGGCAATAATCAACAATGCGCTCATTGCCATTAGGGCAATAAAGACCACCCAGGTAATTGGCATTAACAAGGCGGTATCGGCTGGGCCAGGCGCAGGCCTGCGAAGTAACCTAAACACCCCACGTTTTAGCCATTCATAAATACCACCGGCAAGGTGCCCGCCATCTAGTGGCAGCAGTGGCAGCATGTTGAAGCCAAATAGGGCAAAGTTTAGAGAAGCCAAGATAAGCAAGCCGGTAGCGAACTTATCAAGGAAATCAATGGATTCTGAGGAGCCAATTGTTCCTGATATTTGGGCTATGCCAACCACAGAAACAGCGCCGTTTGGGTTTCGTTCTTGGCCGGTAAAGGTTGAAACGGCAACGTCAGTGAGTTGCTGAGGCAAAGTCATGATCATTTGGCCAACTTGACCCACACCCCAGGCTGACTTGGCAAGAGCTGCACCAAAGGTCTCTGGTTTTCGTTCAACGTCAAAGATGATTCCTAAGACTGCGCGCTCAGAAAGCTGTGGCTGGCCACTCTTATCTACAACCACTTGCCCGCTGGCGTCTGTGGTTGCGCGTAGTGCGGCAACCGGGGTGACAGAAATTTCCACAGATTCCTGGTTTCGCAAAACCTGAAGTCTTGCACTTGAGCCCACTGTGAGCTGCTGACTAATGGTGTTCCAATTTTCAAACTTCACACCGTTTACAGATTCGATTCGATCACCGGCCTGCAAACCGGCAGCCTTTGCTGGTGATACAGGATCCCCGCTAGCACATTCGGTTTGCTCAACCGGATTCACTATTACGCAAGAACTAACTTCAGCAATTGCGTTGGACTGCTGTTGAGAGCCGATTCCAACCAGGGCCGCAATCATCAACAATGTACCCAAAACTAAATTCATGAATGGGCCGCCGAACATGATGATCATGCGTTTCCAAACCGGCAACTGGTAGAACATTCGATTTTTGTCTGCAGGGGTAATGTGCTCGGCGTGTGCGTTTCGAGCCGACAGAATCATGTCGGCAAAAAAACCAAGTTTCGTAGAGGCAGATTCCGCTGAGGCTTTTGCGCTTGCAACCTTTGCCGGCGGATACATTCCAATCATGGTGATGTAACCACCCAGTGGAATTAGCTTGATTGCATAGGTTGTCTCGCCGCGCTGGAATTTGAAAAGCGTAGGACCGAATCCAATTGCATAGGTGGGGACTTTCACACCAAAAGCTTTTGCGGGCCAAAGGTGACCCACCTCGTGCAGGCCAATTGAAAGGCCAATACCTAGCGCTACAAAGACAATGCTTCCGACATACCAAAGAGTTTCAGACACGATCAGAACCTAACCGCGGTGGCTGACAAAATACTGGAAGTCATAAACAGCTGCACTAACAAGCCCTCGCAAAGTGAGCATCGGCGCGATCTCGAGCCCAACGCTCGGCGGCCAAAACGCTATCCAGTGACAGCTCTTTCTCAGGCTCGTGCGCATCTACAACACGCTTTACCAAATCAACAATTTGGTCAAACTTTAAAAAGCCACCGTGGAAGGCTTCTACAGCCTGCTCGTTTGCCGCGTTATAAACTGCCGGATACGTTAAGCCGGCATCGCCAACCTGACGCGCCAACTTGACCGCACCAAACACCGATTCATCAAGTGGTTCAAAGGTCCAGGTTGCCGCTTTGGTCCAATCGCAAGCAGGTGCAACATTTGGCACTCTCTCAGGCCAAGACATGCCAAGAGCAATTGGCAGTTTCATGTTTGGCGGCGAACATTGCGCCAAAACTGAGCCATCAACAAACTCCACCATTGAGTGCACCACCGATTGCGGATGCACGGTGACATCGATTCGATCAAATGGAATATCAAATAGAAGGTGAGCCTCAATTAGCTCAAGGCCCTTATTGACCAAAGTTGCCGAATTAGTGGTTACAACTTTTCCCATAACCCAGGTTGGGTGGGCCAACGCTTGCTCTGGGGTTACCGATTCAAGTTGGGCCTTTGACCAACCACGGAATGGTCCGCCGGATGCAGTCAAAATCAGCTTGCGCACTTCCTGCCTGGTTCCGCCAAGTAAGCACTGTGCCAGAGCCGAGTGTTCACTGTCTACCGGCACTATCTGGCCAGGCTTTGCCGCCTGAGTCACCAAACGCCCACCAACAATAAGCGACTCTTTATTTGCAAGCGCTAGAGTCTTTCCGGTCTTCAATGTTGCAAGAGTTGGCGCCAAACCAATCGAGCCGGTGATTCCGTTGATTACGACATCGGCATCGGTGTTTTCAACCAACTTGGTAGCCTCGGCAGCACCCAGCACAGCGTTAGAAACATTGAAGGCCTGCTTTTGCTGCTCAAGCAACTCTGTGTTCTGGCCAGCTGCTAAACCCACCACTTCAAAGCGGTCTGGGTTAGCTGCAATGACCTCTAGGGCCTGGGTGCCAATAGACCCGGTGGAACCAAGAATGATTACGCGACGCATGAGACCATCTTGCCACCAATGAAAGGCTTAGACTTAAGCCATGAGCGAGACCCCGATCGCGCAAGAGCGCAAAGTTGTCACATCTATTCCAGGCCCTAAGTCGCAAGAACTGCACAAACGCCGCCTGGATGCCGTATCTGCTGGTGCAGGTGCCGCCCTACCGGTCTACATCGAAGCAGCACACGGTGCGATTTTGGTTGATGCCGACGGAAATCAACTGATTGATCTAGGTTCAGGTATCGGTGTTACGACCATTGGTCACACAAACGCCGGCGTTGTTGCCGCGGTGCAGGACCAGGTGGCAAAGCTGACCCACACACTTTTTACCGCTACCCCATACGAGCCATACGTTAAGGTTTGTGAACTTCTAAACAAGCACGTACCAGGTAACTTCAAAAAGAAGACGGCCCTGTTCAACTCAGGAGCCGAAGCCGTTGAAAATGCAGTAAAGCTGGTTCGTAAGGCCACCGGAAAAAACGGCATTGTGGTATTCGACCACGCGTATCACGGCCGCACCAACCTAACCTTTTCTATGAACTTTAAGAACGCCCCCTATGGCAACGGCTTTGGACCAACTGCAGCAAGCATTCAGCATGTGCCAATGTCTTACCCATACCGTGACCCACAGGGCATGACGGGTGTCGAGGCAGCTCAACGCGCAATTACCTACATGGAAAAGCGTGTTGGCGTTGAAGACCTAGCGGCCATATTCATTGAACCGATTCAGGGTGAAGGCGGATTCATTATTCCGGCACCGGGGTTCCTAAAGACTCTTAGTGACTGGGCGCACGCAAACGGTGTTCTTGTTGTTGCTGATGAAGTTCAGGCCGGTATTGCAAGAACCGGTAAGTGGTTTGCAAGTGAGTGGGAAGAAGGATTTGAGCCTGACCTATTCACAATTGCTAAGGGAATTGCCGGCGGTATGCCAATTTCAGCGGTAACCGGCCGCGCAGAGGTTATGGATACATCGCACCCTGGCGGAATGGGCGGAACCTTTGGTGGTAACCCAGTTTCATCGGCGGCTGCAGTAGCGGTTCTAAAGCAGATTGAGGCCGGCGGCGTAATTGAACGTGCACAGCAGATTGAAGCGTTGCTGGTTCCTAAGCTTCGAGAGCTTCAGGCTAAGTACCCGGTAATCGGCGATGTTCGTGGCCGTGGCGCCATGATTGCAATTGAGTTTGTTGAGCCTGGAACTTTGAATCCAAACAAGCCAGCTGTTGATGCGGTTGCTAAGTTCATGCACTCAAACGGTGTATTTGTGCTTACTGCCGGAACTTACTACAACGTGATTCGCTTCTTGCCGCCATTGGCAATCAGCGATGCGCTGCTTCTTGACGCACTAAATGTTCTAGAAGAAGCACTGAAGTCTCTCTAACCCAGAATCTCAAAAAAGTTCCCCTTAGGCTTTAGGTCTAGGGGGAATTTTTATGTCCGAAAACAAGCCGCTGTTTTTTGATCGAGTTGCAGGTGCGTTCGCCGCGGCAACAATCGCATTTGTACCGGGCATTGTTCTTATAGCAACTGCAGGTAGCTTCAGCGGGCACGTTCACCCCTTGTCTTGGCTTGACCAACTGACAGAATCCATAGGAATGGTTCTCGCGATTATCTTGGTAGCGATTTTTGTAATTGCCTATCCGGTTGAGCGTTGGTTCGTCAAACCTGATCACTCCTTTTGGCGAGTGGGCGGCACATACGCAAAATTTATTGGAACACTTGGCTTGGTTCTCTACATCTCTTCAATTCTGTTTCAGGCTGGAGGCTATGCCGCAGTATTCTTTATAGCCACGCCAATTGCTGCACTGACCGCTTTTGTTGGACGGGCAATTTACGTGCGCACAGCTAAATTTCACAAAGCCAATCGTGTGGCGGCAATATTTCTTGCTGCCCTCATTGCGCTTCCATTAGTTTTGCCAAATTTCAGCCAAATGTCTTACAAAGTAAGTGCTTTCTATCCAGATTTACAACCTGGAGAAATTTCTCGAGGTACTTGGGATGTCAACGAAACCGATGGTAGCGCCGGAAGCCACTTTTCGAACAC
>JBDLUH010000044.1:0-8977 GCA_039805425.1 Actinomycetota bacterium | reverse complement strand
CCCTGGCTCGCATAGTTCTGAGGGTCATTTCAACTTGAAATGCATAGCCGCGCGATGCTACACCGCTTAGGTCAACGGTTTTCAAAAATGTTGCTTTATAAACTCGATAACCTGCAGTCATGTCCCGCACATTGCTTCGAAGCATGAATCGGGCGTAAGAATTGCCGATTTTTGAAATAGCTTTTCGGTACCAAGGCCAGTTTTCGACAGAGCCTCCGGGAACCCATCTTGATCCGATCACCAAATCTGCGTGATGAGATTGGGCAAGTAATTTAGGAAGGTCGTTGGCAAGATGACTGCCATCTGCATCCATTTGAACAATTAGTTCGTAGCCGTGAGAAATCGCCCAACCGAATGCATCAAGGTAGGCCGCACCAAGACCGTCTTTGGCTGACCTGTGCAATACGTATGTAGTTTGATCTGTTAGTGAATCGGCTAACTGACCAGTTCCATCGGGGCTGTTGTCATCGACAATTAGTAGATCAACCTGCTCTTCCAAGTGCCTGATGGCAAGGACAGAGCTTTCAAGACTCTCTATCTCGTTATACGTGGGCATGATTACCAGAGTTTTCATGCAATTCTCTTTTTCTTCGATGTTGATCTTAACCAAAGGCTTAATGTAATCAGTGATAACGCCATCAGGTTCATGAAAAGATCTACCCAACTTCCAATGAGCATGGCGGGTGTAATTGATTTGCGTAGCGGTACATCTTGAACCATTGCGCCGGCTTCGAAAGTTTTTAGCTCTTGGGCAACAGAGCCATCGGCAAGATAAATTGCCGATACCCCAACCGTGGAGATGTTAACTACGGTTCTTCCTGTTTCAATAGCCCGAAGCCGCGCAAAGGCCGCTTGCTGAAAAGTTTCATCGCTTTTTCCAAAGTCAGCGTTATTGGTTTGCGACAGAATTACTTGGGCTCCGTCCTGAACTAAAGATTTTCCAATGTCATCAATCGCAATCTCAAAGCAAATTAGGGCACCAAGTTTTGATCCGTTAATTTCAAAAATGCCGTCGCGTTGGCCAAATTCGTATCCTCGGCTTACTAGGCCAATTAGGTCTGGGGCAAGCTGATACCAAAAATCTCTATCGGGCACATATTCGGCAAACGGCACGGGCCTTTTCTTGTCGTACCAATCTGTGGGGCCAATTCCGGGTTCCCAAAAAATTGAGCTATTGAATGCTTTACTTCCGCGTTCGGTGATTGTGCCAAAAATAAGAGGAACCCCTACTTGGTTATCAACAAAATCTTGTATTTTTTCTCTCGCTTGAGCACTAGTAAATGGGCTTAGATCGGAAGCATTTTCTGGCCAAACTACCAAGTCCACCTTTTGATTAGCAATCAGCAGGCTTGCGTCTAAGTGATTTTGCAAAATAGAACCGCGAACAGTGTTTGCAAAAAGTCCGGCATTTGCGTTTCCTTGAACCGCAGCAATTTTTATGCTGCCTGCTTCAGCTGATGCATCAATGGTTGTGAGGGCGGGAATCAAGGTTAATAGGACAATGATTGCGCTGGAAGGCCAGGTTGTTGAAAACCTTATTCTTTCTTGGCGGTTTAGCCCTGCCAGCACCAATAGCGCAAACAAAGCAGCTATAAATGCAACGACGAAAGTAAGCCAACCAAGACCCGCCCAATACGCCCATCTAGATAAAAATGAATCTGCTTGGGTTTGAGAAAGCCTGCTCCAAGGAAACCCTCCGTAAGGAACGGTTATTGATACCCATTCCCGGGAAGTCCACAGTAAAGCTAAGGTCGCAGCTATTAGAACGTGCTTTATTGACGCACGAAAATTAGTTTTCTCCAATTGCTGCCAGCAAAAAGTCATTGCAACCATTCCGATGCAAAAAATAATTGCTTCCAGAACCGATAAAGCTAGCCAAGGAATAGGACCTAGATAGAGGCTTAGCCATTCAATCTGGCTTAGATAGAAGGCTAGTCCCCCTGTAAAACCCACTGCCATTGATTTGAGGATGCTCAACCTGTAAATGGAAATCATCAACAAGGCAACGGAAACAAAAATTAGCGGATAAAGGTTCTCTCTTGGAAATGCAAAGCTCGAAAGGTATCCACCAATTAGGGCAAGTGCGAGCCTATAGAAAAGAGATGATTTGCCTGTGGCGTTTAAGAACTTTTGCATGACTTATCCGTAATAAGAGTAGGCAACAATTCCACGCTTAACTTTATCTACCGCACTCTTCGCGGTGCTGGCTAGTTCAGGCCCGGCTGTTTGAGCTACCTGGTCAAGAAGATCAATAATTTGCTTCGTCCACCGTATGAAGTCACCAGCAAGTAGATCGGCGCTTTCCAGTACTGTGTCTAGTTTTGCTCCGGATGCCCACCTGTGAATTGGAAGCGCAAAGCTAAGGTCTAGCGGCGCAGTCTGACCTAACTTGTGAATCCTAGCTAGGTCTTCAAGGTCTGCCCAGATTTCAACAGTCGTCTGCAAGACCTCAGCAAAATTGCCTTTTGGAAGTCGAGGTTCCCATTCCTCGTCTCTACGAGCCTCATAGACCAAAGCTGCTGCCATAGCAGCTAAGCCTGCCGCGTCTAGCTTGTTCCATACCCCCTCACGAAGACATTCTGAAATAAGTAGGTCTCGCTCACCATAGATTCTTGCCAAGGTCTTTCCGGCTTCAAGAACTTCAAAGTCACCATCTACAACGTGAATGTAGTTTAAATCTGAAAGCATGTCGCAAATTTTGTCAAAGGTCTTGGCAACCTGATTAGTTCTGCCTTCAATCTGCGAAACTATGGCTTCAAGTTCGCGGCTAAGTTTGAACCAGCGTTCACCCCAACGGGCGTGCGCTTCTCGTTCGTTACATGAGTGACAAGGATGCGAGCGCATGTCACGTTTTAGTTGATTCAATCTTTGTTCTTGAAGGTGCCGTCCCTTGCTTTGTCGCAAGTCTTTTCCACGGTCTGCACGCACTCTAGAAGCCGAAAGGGCACGTTCAATGTCTGTCATTTCGCGGCGTATCTTTGCGTATTCAACAAAGTCACCTTGATGACACTTCATTGCTTGCTCGTAGCCGTCTAGTGAAACCTGCTTCTCACGAATGCCCCTAGCAAGACCAACCACAGACCTATCGGCTTGAAACTGTGCGAAAGAAGTCTCTAGAACTTCTCTAGACCTCTCTCTACCGAAGGCCTCAAGAAGGTTTACCGACATGTTGTAGGTGGGTTTAAATGGGCTAATTAGCGGGTATGTTCGCTTGCTGGCAAGACCGGCGACACTATTGGGATCAAGATTCGCGCTCCACTGTATTACCGAATGCCCTTGGGTGTCGATTCCTCGTCGCCCAGCTCGCCCAGTGAGTTGTGTGTACTCCCCTGGTGTTAGGTTTACGCGGCCTTCACCGTTGAATTTATCTAGTCGTTCAAGTACCACTGTTCTTGCTGGCATGTTGATTCCCAGAGCCAAGGTTTCTGTTGCGAAAACTACTTTGACCAACTTTCTAAGAAAGAGCTCTTCAACTACTTCCTTAAAGGCCGGCAGCATTCCTGCGTGGTGGGCAGCCACACCTCTTTCGAGCCCGCTAAGCCACTCAAAGTATCCAAGGGTATTTAGATCTTCATCGGCGATGTTGTAGCACTTCTCTTCTACGAGCCTGCGTATCTCTTGCTTTTCTTCTGTGGTGGTTAGCCGAATATTATGGCTTTGGCATGCCTTTACTCCGGCCTCGCAGCCAGCGCGACTGAAGACAAAGAAGATTGCCGGTAGTAGGTCTTCATCTTCAAGGATGTCTACAATTTCTGGCTTAGAAATTCTGTGAATCTGTTTGAGCTGCATTCGCTGATGACCATAGTCATTTCGACGTCCACGATTTGGCTTGTTTATTGGATTCCTGAGCTTGGTGGCGTGCATTTGTGCCAGCTCAGGATTTACTCTTGGGTCTTTAGAAGTCTCGTCAAAGAGTTCCATCAGCTCGTCGGCGAAGAGCACATGTTGATTCAATGGAACAGGGCGAATTTCAGAAACAATTATCTCTGTGTCTCCGCGCACTTCATCAAGCCAGGCGCCAAACTCCTCGGCATTTGAGACTGTGGCGCTAAGCGACACAATCTTTACGTCTTTTGGCAGATGCAGAATTACTTCTTCCCACACCGCACCACGGAATCTATCGGCGAGGTAATGAACCTCGTCCATAACCACGTAGCCCAGACTGATTAGCGAATTTGAATTTGCGTAAATCATGTTTCGCAAAACTTCTGTGGTCATCACAACGATCTGGGCGTCAGAATTCTGGTTTGTATCCCCAGTAAGCAAGCCCACTCGCTCGGCGCCATAGCGCTTAACTAGCTCGGCGTATTTCTGATTACTAAGGGCCTTGATCGGAGTTGTGTAAAAAACCTTCTGATCTTTTTCTATAGCCAGGTGAATAGCAAATTCACCCACGATAGTCTTACCGGCACCGGTTGGGGCGGCAACCAGCACACCTTTACCTTTTGCTAACGCCGAACAAGCCTGTTCTTGAAAAGGATCCATAGGAAACTTCAGCAGATTGGCAAAGTTTGTAATTGAAGGGCTCTTTGATTTTTCTTTCGCCTTCGCAAATCTTTCCGATGGGCTTAGATCTTTTTCAATCATTTGATGGGTTTTCGGTGTTGAGTTCCTCATCAAATTTTGCAACTTTCTTTGCACGACGTTTGTCGTTCAGGTAGGTAATTGCCGCCGCAAGGAAATAGAGCGCCACTAGTGGAATCATTACCAAGAACATAGACATTGGATCTGCAGTAGGGGTGGCTAGAGCTGCAATCACAGCAATAACAAAAACGGCAAAACGCCATGACTTTATGATGCTTTGGGCAGTTAGTAACCCCGCAAGATTCAACATCACTAGAACAACTGGAAGAACGAAGGCCAATCCAAAAATTAGAAGAATTCGAATGGTGAAAAGAATGTATTCGTTTGCGTTAATAACATTTGCCGTTCCCTGAGGGGTGAAACCAATCAGAGTTGTGACGAAGCCGGGAAGAGAAATCCAAGCTAGCCAGCAGCCGGCAAGAAAGAGCGGAAGTGCCGAGAATACAAACCCAAGGGTGTATCGGCGTTCACGTTTTTTTAGACCGGGCGTCACAAAAGCCCAAAGGTTATAAATCCAAATAGGGCTGGCCATCATCACACCCAGAAAAATGGAAACTTGGAGTTGAAGGTCAAATGCACCTGCAACTGTGCCAATGTTTAAGGTTGCGTTGACTCCCCTGCTGTTGGCCAGGTCAACCACAGGCTTTTGCAGAATTTGAAAAACTGGCTCGAATAAGAACCAACCAGCCACAGTGCCGGCAAAAATGAAAATTGCAGACCAAAAAAGACGATTTCTGAGTTCTTTTAGATGCCCACCTAGGCTCATTCTGCCGTTGGGGTTACGTTTTTTAGCCATGGATACAGCTGTTGAAGCAACTGTTAGTTGCTTGAAGCGCCTTCATCCTTTGGCTTGTCGTCCGCTTTAATTTCTTTTTTGAAAATTCGCATTGATTGAGCCAAGCTCTTGGCCAAGCCTGGAAGCTTTGGGCCACCCCAGAGTAGAAGGACAATGACGAGGATAATGATCCATTCCCAGCCGTTTAGTCGCATTAGTGGAACCTGCTTTCATTTGGGTCAAAGCGCTTCAAAGACGCTATAAGCCTACGCTGTCGTTGCTCTTGTTTCTGAATTTTGCTCTTCAGTAGTTCTTTGCGTCTACGAATCGCGATTGCCGGATCCTGAAGTAAAGCGCTTTCTGGTTTGGCCAGTACAGGCTTATCTTCGAGCAGTTTGCTCAACCGCTCAAGTTTTTGGGTCACGCGCTCTAGCTGGTGGGCCGCCGACATTGCCTTGTTTAGCAGCGATTTGAGTAAAAATGCAAAGAAAACTGTTGAAAGGAGTCCAAGTGCAACCCAGGTCCAAATCCAAAATGATTGACCCATCCTCTAGTCCTCATTTTCAATGGTTGATTGAACCTGCTGGCCGAGCGCTGCCAACGCATAATTTCTAACCAAATCTTTGGCTTCTACCGGGGAAATAACCTTGGCGGCGCCACCATATTTTGAAATCATTCGCCCGATATTAGGCAGATGTCCAACTCGGATTTCGGCTCGTATTTTGCCATTTTCAGCATTGAGCGGTTCGCCGATGTTTTTTATCTCAGATATCAGCCGGTAAGCCTCTGGTTCCACTTCAATCAACACTCGAGCATCTGAAGCTGCTGCTATGTAAACCGCGTCTTCTATGTCATTGACTTTTTCGGCCGCAGAGCTTCGAGCGGCATCAAGAAGTTCGATGCTTCGCATTCGATCTAGTTTGAAGTTTCTGACTTCTTGATGAATTGGGCAAAAAGCTCTTAGGTACCAGCCATCTGTTCTGGGGTCAAGTCTCAGCGGTTCTAGGGTGCGCACAGATCGTTGACCTTTTTGGTTTATGTATTCGCAAGAAATTTGGGTCTCGCTCATAATTGCTCTTCGCAAGGTTTCTGCGCCAGCCTCTGCGCTTCCTGGACGCAATTCAACAATTGGGTTTATTCCTCTAATTGTGTTTGCTGATAGCAAATCTTGCAGTTCTTTTAGGTCGGCGTCGTCTTTGAAAGCAGGAAGAGTGGCTAGATAGTTGAGCCCCGCGGCAATAGCAGAAGCCTGGCGATTTGAGAGTCTGGGAACATCGTCAACAACTAGGTTGTCAATCAATGAGAGAACCCCATTTTCTTCAAGCTCCTCGAGGTCAATCATGAAGAACCATTGCTCAAAACCGCTAACCTCGGCACGTGCCTCATTAATTGAGGTGACAACTTTGCGAAGATATTTAGGCTCTAGATCAAAATGAGCCGCTGCTTCGTCTAAAGGCACCGGTCCTCTATTCTGCAGAAAACCAACTAGAGAAAGCATGAAGTTGTATCTGTCTTCGCCGTTGAAATTATTGATCTTAGGCATGTGCTTCCACCACCTTTTGGAATCCGGCAAACACAGCTTCCGCAAGCTCTTTAGGTTTTAGCACTGAAACCTCGCCGCCAAAATCCCTGAGCTCCTCGGCGAGTAGTTCTAGGTCCATGTAATTGAAAACCACGATTCCATCTTTTGCTCTTGGTGAGCCGTCAAGGTGAAAGTGGAACCATGCTCCTGAATCTTTAGCAACCTTGAGTTCGCAAACTTGCTTAGCGATGTGCTGCATTAATTCGTTTGTTGTTTCTTGTTGGCGCTCTTGGCTTGGAGCTTCAAAGCCAACCTCGAGATCCCCATTTCTAACCGTTGAAACTTTGGATACGATTCGTTTGAGAACAAAGTTTCTGGGCTCCTGTTGATCTAAGTCAAAGCACTGCAACAGCCATTGCCCATCAATGTTATGCAGCGACCAGGGTTGAACGTGGCGCTTGGAAATCTGTCCATTGGCTTTGCGATAACTAAATTCAACCTCGAAGTGATTTTCAATTGCTGTATTTAGAGGTAAAAAACAAGGCTCGTGAGTATTGATTCTTGGTGCAAAGCCAATCAGGTCATCGGCCGCTTGTTCGACTCCTAGCGCCTTCAGCCTCACCAGCGCTTGACTTGCATCTGATTCAAGCGACGCTTGAGACCAAACTTGGGCTGCAAGAGTGAGTAGCTGAAGGTGTTTGGCTGATAAATCAACATGACTTGGCCAAGTGAAGGTGTCGTCTGCAATTACGTAGCAAATTTCTTCAGCTTCGGCGCTCGGGTTTGGTGTGTAAATCTGTATTCCGGTCGCGCGTAAATCTGTTTTGTCGCGCTCGAACATTCGGTTTAGCGAGTCTTCGGTCGTGCCCGCATTTATTGCCTCAATGTATCCGGGAATGGACTTGAAAAGTTCGGCCTTGGTCAACCCTCGCTCTGCAAATAGCAAGGCGCAGGTTAGTTGCAGTAGGCGCTCGGATTTATCGGACTTGGCCGGTTGCCAGGACTCTTCATTTTTGGCTGACATTAATCCCCCGATTATCAGTTGGCTGGTTTGGTGGTGCCCAAGATGTCGATAACGAAAATAAGAGTTGAATTTGCCGGAATAGTTCCCTGTTCTTGGTTTCCGTAGCCCTCAGCCGGCGGAATTACCGCGACTACTTGCGAGCCAACCGTTTGCCCATCTAAGGCCTTAATAAAGCCTGCGATTAATTGGCCCTCGCTAAGTTGGAACTGCGCTGGTTGGCCACGGTCCCAAGATGAGTCAAACTTCTCGCCACCCCAAACGAAACCTGAGTAGTGAACCGTGATGTTGTCACCTTGAGCAACTGCTTCCCCAGCACCCTTAATAAGGGTCTGAAGTTTGAACTCTTTTGGCGCCTCTGTTTTAAGTTGCGTAATTCCTGGTGTGCCATTTTCGGCGCGAACAATTGATGGGAATCCGGCCTGGGCCGGTTGAGCTTCTCCGGTTGCGTAAGGAAGGTAGACCTTTCGCACGTCAATTACGTAGACAACAGAGTCGTCCTTGCCAATGCCGCTCTCAGCATTGCCTTCTGATTTATGTGCAAGTGCTGCTGGAAATAGAACAGCAATTCTGGATCCAGCCTTGACTCCTGAAAGCGCATGGCAGAAGTCGGGGTATTGCCCGCTTGCAATCACCTGCGCACTGAAATCGGTTCCATCAAATTTTGTGGCTTGAAGCCTTGCGCCGGTGCCACCGTTTATTGCCATGAATTCAAGTTCAACAAACTGGTCACCGGTAAATGCAGGACCAGACCCTTCGCTCAAGACTTTGGTTTCGATTTTGTCACTGCTAAGTGGAGAGGTAAAAGATGCCTCAGGCACTGTGCCAAATGCGCCGGTTACTTTGACCTGATCTATTGCGCTACCTCCAACAAATTCTTCGCAAGTTGCCTTGATGTCTGAGAACCCCGCATCGGAGCCATTGGCGCAGGCGCCAAGTGAGATTGAAAGTGAAACTGCGATGGATGCCGCTAATAATTTGCGCAATGGATTCTTTTCTACTAGTTGCTTCAAGGTTATTCTTGCTCAATGCGTGCTTCGGCCGCCGCTTCAGCACTTCTTATGGTTTTTCTAAG
>JBDLUH010000043.1:0-9600 GCA_039805425.1 Actinomycetota bacterium | reverse complement strand
TATGAAAGTTTTGAAGCACAGGTTGGAAAACTCAGGGACCTCCAACTAAGTTGCCAGTGATTACTCAGGTAACTCGCGCAAGCGTCGCGGAGCGTGTTCTGGTAAACCGCTCACCCGCGGTTTACATGCACCCACGCTCTCCGCTCGCTATAAACTTGGCGAATGGGCTTCTTGGATAACTTCGAAAAAGGATTGGAAAGAGTCGTAAATGGCGCTTTCACCAAGACTTTCAAGTCCGAGCTTCAGCCGGTAGAAATCTCTGGCCACATTCGTGCCGAAATGGACTCAAAAGCCTCAATTCTGAGCCGAGACCGCATTTTGGCCCCAAACACCTTCACCGTTAGCCTTTCGGTGCCTGATTTCAAGCGCATGCAGGTTTTGGGCGACTCATTAATCAACGAATTGACCGATTTGGCCACAAAACACGCTAAAAAGCAGGGTTTTCAGTTCGGTGCTGCCCTAGCCATCAAGCTGATCGAAGACTCAAGCCTGAACCTGGGCCAGGTATCGGTGCGTTCAAATACCCAAAACCATGAGATTGAGTGGATGCCCAGCCTAGATGTAGCCGATAAGCGCTTCATTCTGAAGGTTGGCCAGACCACCGTTGGCCGCGATGCCTCTGCAGATATTCAGATTGCCGATAACGGCCTAAGCCGCCAGCACTTTGCCATAATTTGGGACGGCAAAAATGCCGCCGCGAAAGACCTTGGCTCTACCAACGGAACCCGCGTAAATGGCCGCACAATTAAAGAGGTAGCAATTGGTGCCGACACCCAGCTTCAGGCCGGCAGCAACATTTTTACCTTCAGAGTTATTGCCCGAACCGTCAACACCGATATGGCAGTGAGTGAATGAGCGAGTTAGCCCTCTTTATTGTTCGCACCGGCTTCTTGGCGGTGCTTTGGATTTTTATCTTTAGCATCATCTCTGTAATTCGTGCTGATCTATTTGGTCAGAAAGTAGTTAGCAAGGTTGCTTCGGCAAATGCGCCGCAGGTGGTTTCTGCACCAATGGCACCCACTGCACCGGGTTCACTTGTGATGGAACCAAACGGTAGCAACGCCACCAAGCTTGCAATTATTGAAGGTGACAGAACCGGTCACAACATTGCTCTTGATCGCCGCGAGCTAACCATTGGCCGATCTGAAGATTCAGATTTGATTGTTGATGATGAATTTGCATCTACTCATCACGCCAAGTTGGTTTTGATAAACAACGATTGGCTGATTCAAGATCTCAACTCAACTAACGGAACATTTCTTGACGGCTCACGCGTTGGCACGCCGGCGGTTGTGAAACTAAACACACCGGTTCGTGTTGGTAAAACTGTTTTTGAGTTGCGAGCCTAAGGCCATCCACTTTGTCAATTAAGACTGTTAGCTTTGCGGCATCCGACATTGGTCGCATTCGTTCAAGCAACCAGGATTCTGGTTATGCCGGTTACAACCTATTCTTCGTAGCCGATGGAATGGGTGGTCACGCCGGTGGTGACATTGCCTCTGCACTTTGCACTCAGCGAATTGCAACTATCGACTCTGTTTACGAATCTCCTGAAGAGGCCAGCAAGGCGCTGATTGATATTGTTTGGGAAGCAAATGGGGTGCTTGGCGCTACTGCTCAGGCACACCCAGAGCTTGCAGGCATGGGAACGACTTTCTCTGGAATTGTTTTCACCGGCAGCAAAGTAACCATTGGTCATATTGGTGACTCAAGAATTTATTTGGCCCGCGATGGCGAAGTATCGCAGGTAACCTCTGACCACACTTTCGTGCAACGCTTGGTTGACACCGGCCGCATCACTGCAGAAGAAGCGTTGGTTCACCCGCGCAGATCTGTGTTGATGCGCGTGCTTGGTGACGTTGAAGAATTTCCAGACGTAGATACTTTTACCCTTGATGCCCAGCCCGGAGACCGCTGGTTGCTCTGTTCTGACGGGCTTTCGGGGGTTGTGCCGCCAGAAATTGCCGAACGAATTTTGCTGAGCAAGATGGATTCTCAAGAGGCAAGTGAGTTGCTGGTTGGCGAGGCATTGGAATTTGGCGCACCCGATAACGTAACCGTTGTTGTTGTAGATGTAATCGCTGCTGAACTTCAGACCGATTTTCTACCAAGCCCGCGCTTTGTTGGATCGGCAGCCAATGAAGTTGTGATTGAAGAACGCAAAGGTTCTCGCACACTAAGAATTCTTAACCCGCTGAATCTTTTTGAGCTGCTGAAGAAAGCTGAAGATCGCGAAGGTTATGTTCCTGAATCAGACGAATACTTAGAAAAAATTCTTCGCGAAACTAAGCGACGCATTTGGTGGAGAAAAGTTCGCCAGTTGCTAACCGTTTTGGTTTTGATTTCTGCGGTTGTGATAGGCGTCAAGTTTGCTTACGACTACACCCAGACTCGTTTCTATGTTGGCGTGCTGAATGATCGCGTCACAATTTTTAAGGGCGTAAAAGAGTCTCTTGGTCCTTTGATGTTGTCTTCGCCTTACAAGCAAAGTGACCTTAGCGTTGATTTGTTAAACAGCTACCAGTTGAATTTGCTTGATCGCACAATTACAGCAACAGATCTGCAAGATGCCGAGCGAATCGTCAAGTTGCTTGAAACTAGCGTGGCCAAGTGAGCAATCTTCTAACCGGCGCAATTCCAAAAATCGTTCGAGTAATTCCGCGCAACAGAAACATCGAAGCAATGCTGCTGCTTTTTGCCGTTGGCCTAAACGCATTCGAACTTGCGCAAATTCAACTTTCGCTGCTTGAGAAGCTAACCCCCGAGTTTTTCTATTACTTGGCTCCGCCGGCAATCATGGCTTTTGTAATTCATCTGATTTTGCGAAACCGTGCCAGCGAAGCAGACCCAATGATTCTGCCAATTGCGCTGGTGCTAAACGGCCTTGGGCTATCGATGATTTATCGACTAGACCTTGGCGCAATTGCGAACGGTGGCACCGAGCTATTTGGCGTGAAGCAAATTATATGGACAGTAATTGCCATGGCCTTTGCCGCGGCCGTGATTATTTACGTGCCAAGCCACCTGTTCTTGAGGCGATATGTCTACGTTTCTATGTTCATTGGTATTGCCCTGCTGCTTGCCCCTAGCCTGCCGCTAATTGGAAAGAGCATTAATGGCGCCCGGCTATGGATTGGCATTGGGCCATTTACCTTTCAGCCTGGCGAGTTGGCCAAGATTGCCCTAACCGTGTTCTTTGCTGGCTACCTGGTTACCCGCCGTGAATCGCTGGCCCTTACCGGCCGCAAGGTGCTGGGTCTTCGCATTCCTCGTGCGCGCGAGTTAGGCCCCATTCTTGTCATTTGGGCGGCCAGCCTGTTGGTTTTGGTGCTGCAGCGAGACCTTGGCACCTCACTTTTGTACTTTGGCCTCTTTATTGTGCTGGTTTATGTGGCCACCGGCAGATCAATCTACGTAATCGTGGGAATGACCATGTTCATCACCGGTGCCCTGGTGGCCAGCCGCCTGATGGATTACGTATCGGGTCGTTTTGAATCTTGGCTAAACCCGTTTGATTCCAAAAACTATGACGCAATTGGCGGTAGTTACCAGCTGGCCCAGGGCGTTTTTGGTTTAGCCCACGGAAACCTGCTTGGCACCGGCTTGGGCGGCGGAATTCCGCACCTGGTTCCTCTGGCCGAAAGTGACTTTATTATTGCCTCGCTTGGTGAAGAGCTTGGGCTGATTGGCATGTTCGCGATTTTGGGTCTTTACCTATTGTTTGTCTCGCGCGGATTGCGCATTGGTTTCAATCACCCCGATGATTTCTCGAAGCTGCTGTCAACCGGTCTTTCTTTTGTAATTGCGCTGCAGTGCTTCATTGTGATTGGTGGAGTTACCAGAGTGGTTCCGCTAACTGGCTTGACCACCCCACTGCTGGCCGCAGGTGGTTCGTCTTTGCTTGCCAACTGGATCATCGTTGGCTTGCTGTTAAGAATCTCTGACAGCACGAAGGGCGGCGAATAATGAATCGCGAACTTCGCCGGGTTAGCTATGTAATTTTCGTAATGTTCCTTAGTTTGTTTATTGCAACTACCAGCATTCAAATTATTAATGCAGATGCCTACTCTCAAGATCAGCACAACGTGCGATCTGCATACGACAGCTACAAAACACAACGCGGTGCAATTCTTGTTGATGGCCAACCAATTGTTGAATCAGTAAAGACTGACGACATCTACCGTTACCAACGCATTTACAATGACAAGATTTATTCTGCGGTCACCGGCTTCTTTAGTTTGTATCAGGGTTCAACCGGTCTTGAATCGGCAATGGGTTCTTACCTCACCGGTAAAAACTCTTCACAGTTCTTTGAACAAATTAGCGCGCTACTGTCTGGTAACCCGGTGCAAGGTGCATCAGTTGAACTCACTATTGACCCAGTGGCGCAAAAAGCTGCCTGGGATGCACTTGGAAATAAAAAGGGTGCTGTTGTAGCTATTGATCCAAAGACTGGAAATATTCTTGCCATGGTTTCAAAGCCTGGCTTTGATGCCAACCTGCTTGCGGTGCACTCTGGCGAAAAATCAAATACAAATTATCAGGCGCTACTAAATGACGAAGATGGTCCACTGCTTAATCGTGCAGCGAATGAACTTTATGCACCAGGTTCTGTATTTAAAGTAATCATGGCCACCGCCGCAATTGAGTCTGGTCTTTACACAAAAGATTCCACCTTTCCTAACCCGGCCAAGTTTCAGTTGCCAGGCACAAATGTTTTTGTGCAGAACTCTGGCGAAGGAAAATGTGGTGGCAAAGCAACAGTTTCAATCGCCGATGCGCTGCGTCTTTCTTGCAACGTGCCAATGGCACAGCTTGGTATTGCCCTTGGTCAAGACCGCATTCGTGCCCAAGCAGAACTTTTTGGTTTTGGCCGAAACGTGAAATACCCAATGACCTCAACCTCTAGCGTTTACCCAGAAAACATGGATGACGCCCAGACTGCGCTTTCGGCCTTTGGTCAGTACGACGTACGCACCAATCCGCTGCAGATGGCAATGGTTTCTGCAGCAATCGCCAATCAAGGTGTGCTCATGAAGCCCAACCTAATTGAGAACGTTTTGTCTTCGAATTTATCGGTGTTGGCTCAGCCACAGCCTGAAATTTTCTCGCAGCCAATGTCACAGGCAACCGCAGAGTCTGTAAAAGAAATGATGGTTGGTGCCGTTTCAAGAGGGGTGTCTGGCAACGCCAGAATTCAAGATGTATTGGTTGCGGGTAAAACCGGAACTGCCCAAAACGGCAAGGGCCAGCCGTACACACTTTGGTTCACAGGTTTCGCACCAGCTGATAACCCACAGGTTGCAGTAGCTGTTGTGATTGCAGATGGGGGCGGTCAGGGTCAAGGTGGAGTTGGAAACTCACTTGCGGCACCGGTTGCTAGAAAAGTGATGGAGGCGGTGTTGCGCAAGTGAAGCCAGAAGCGGGGCAGCTCTACGGCGGCCGATACAAATTAATTTCTCGCATTGCCATTGGCGGCATGGGTGAAGTTTGGCACGCACAAGATGAAGTAATTTTGCGCGATGTGGCAATTAAAATTTTGAAGCAAGAGTACATGGGCGACCCTGGGTTTCTTGAACGCTTTCGCACAGAGGCGCGTCACGCTGCAATGGTTAATCACGAGGGCATTGCAAATGTTTATGACTACGGTGAAGACGGCGGTTCTGCTTACCTAGTTATGGAACTTGTTCCTGGCGATTCGCTGGCCAGAATTCTTGAAGTTGAAAAAGCGCTCTCTGGTGAAAGAGTTCTTGACATCATTGCGCAAACCTCACGCGCGCTTTACGAAGCACACCAAGCTGGTTTGGTGCACCGCGATGTGAAGCCCGGAAATCTTCTAATCACTCCTGACGGCCAGGTAAAAATCACAGACTTCGGAATCGCCCGCGTTGCCGATCAGGTTGGTTTAACTGCAACCGGCCAGGTAATGGGAACAGTGCAGTATCTTGCGCCAGAGCAAGCAACCGGAAAACCGGCAACACCAAGCACCGATATCTACTCGCTTGGAATTGTTGCTTACGAAGCGCTTGCCGGCAAACGACCATTCTCTGGTGATTCCCAAATGGAAATTGCCATGGCGCAGATAAATAAAACTCCGCCGCCGCTACCTGCAGACATTGACGCAAGGGTTGCCAACCTGGTGATGTCTTGTTTAGCCAAGAAGCCAAACCAAAGACCAGAGAGTGCGCTTGCGCTTGCCAAGCGTGCGGAATCTTTGATGAGCACCGCACCGCGCCAAAGTGCAGCAACCTCTTTGATTCAACAAACCCCAGAGGTCACTGATCGCACCGCGGTAATTGAACTTGCCCCAGACACCAACCCAACTCAGAAACCACCGGTGGTTTGGCCGTGGTTTGTTTTGATTGGCGCGCTGGCCGCAACCGCGGTCTCAGTTGTTGTGGCAATCGTTGTAACTTCAATGCAGCCATCGCTGCCAACCTTCTCGCAGCAGCCCTACCCATCTAGCAGCACTGGCTCGGCCAGCCCGGGCGCCTCTGGCACCCCGGTTGTGGTTTTGCTTGCCGATGTTGACGGGCTAAATGTTGCCGAGGTATCGGCTGCACTTAGCGCCAAGGGACTTTTGGTCACGGCAGTAGAAGGAGACGTGGTGGCAGCCGGCGATGAGCGAGTAATGACCGTTTACGACGCAACCCCGCTAGGCACCTTGGCAGCTGGTAGCGAGATTGTGATCACCTATTACGTGGCAGAAGAGCTCGCTACCGAAGAGCCAACCCCAACAGAAGAACCAAGCCCCTCGGCAACCCAGTAGATTCCCAGCCACAGTCCAGATTTCAAAGATTAGACTGAAAACTCAAGCGCTCATCGCATAAAGATGCGCCTTATAAGGAGCAAGTAATTGACTGAAAACCAGCGGGTAATCGCCGGTCGCTACACACTGGGCAACCTAATTGGGCGCGGCGGAATGGCCGATGTTTACGAGGGTGTTGACACCCGCCTTGGCCGCACGGTGGCAGTTAAATTACTCAAGTCAGACCTTGCCAACGACCCAGCGTTCGAGGCGCGTTTTCGCCAAGAGGCCCAGGCCTCGGCTCGCATGGGTCACCCAACCATCGTTCGTGTTTATGATGCCGGCGAAGAGGTAACCACAGACGTTCACGGAAACCAACACAAGTTTCCCTTCATCGTTATGGAGTACGTAAAGGGTCAGCTGCTTCGCGACCTGCTGCACGAACGCCGACTAACCCGCCAAGAAGCTTTGGACTACACCGTTGGCGTGCTTACCGCACTTGAATTCTCACACCGCGCCGGTGTTGTGCACCGCGATATCAAGTCGGCCAACATCATGATCAACGAAGCCGGCCAGGTAAAGGTAATGGACTTTGGCATTGCTCGTGCAGTTTCAGATTCTTCGGCAACCATGGCGCACACATCGGGCATTGTTGGCACCGCACAATACTTTTCACCAGAGCAGGCCAAGGGTGAAAGCGTTGATGCTCGCACAGACCTTTACTCAACCGGTGTGTTGCTTTACGAAATGCTTTGCGGCCGCCCGCCATTCAAAGGCGAAAGCGCGGTTTCAGTTGCTTACCAACATGTTTCTGAACCGGTAATTGCTCCATCGCAGTTTGATGGTTCAATTTCTGCAGAACTAGACGCGGTTGTTATTCGCGCACTTGCAAAAGATCGCGAAGAAAGATTCCAAAGTGCCGAGGAGTTCCGCGAGCATCTAATTGCTGCGGTAAACGGTTCGCCTGAAACTTTAGCTACCCCAGTGATATCGCCAAACGCAACAACAGCATGGAGTCTGGACTCACAAGAAGAAGTTGCACCAAAGATTGAAGTTGCCGAAGATGATTTTGAATCTTTGCTTGGTGATCTTGCTTCTAGCTCAACAACCGTTATGCCGTCTGTTGCAGAACCGGCAAAGCCAGTGGTTGATTCAACTCCACAGTGGAACGATCTTCGCACCCCAGCAACAAACCCGTTCTCTACATTGGGTGTAGAACTGCCAACCCAAACAGGTTCATCACCGGCACCGCTACTTGCCAATGTTAATGCGCCATCTAAGGGCGTTATGTGGACAGTGGGTTCAGCCGTTTCAGTTGTGCTGGTTGGTCTGATGGTGTGGTTGTTTGCGTTTGGAAACTTTAATTTCAATGTTGCACCCGGCGGTGGCATTGCAGTTGCCAATGTTGTTGGTTCAACTTACGACGCAGGCTACAGCACACTAACTGCGCAGGGTCTGTTGGTTTCAAAAGTTTCAGAAGCTAGCGACACTGTTCCTGCAGACACAATTATTCGCACCGATCCGATTGCGGGCACTGCTGTTGGAGATCGTCAGGTAATTACCGTTTATGTTTCAACCGGTGCTAATCAAGTTAAAGTTCCGTCATTGGTTGGCCTAACAGAGGCAGAGGCAGCTGGCGTTCTGGCAACATTCAAGTTAACGCTTGGCACAATTACTCAAGGCAACTCTGGTGCTGTTGCAGCAGGAAAAGTGATTGAGAGTGTTCCCGGCTTGAACATGGAAGTTGCCGAAGGCACCGCAATTAACCTTGTTGTTTCAAACGGCAAGGTTATGGTTCCAGATGTTCGCAACCTATCAATAAGCGAAGCTAGAAACGTGATGAGCGCACCCGATGTTGCATTGCCGATTTCAATTACTACTCGTGAAGAATGTGCCGGTACAACCGGAACTATTGTGGTTGATCAGTCAATTGCACCTGGGCTTGCCAAGCAGGGCAGCGCAATAATTCTTTATGTTGGTTGCGAAGGTTAGTTCAAGTTAACCAGTGGGCTGAGCTGCGAGCCTTTGGCAGCAGCACCCTTAACACCAATTGATTCCAGCCAGTTGCCAAGCATTCGGTAACCAGATTCGGTAAGCACGCTTTCTGGGTGAAATTGAACTCCGTAAATTGGCAGCGACTTGTGCTGCAGACCCATAATTACCCCACCCTTAGAGGTTTCGCTCTTGCCGGTTCTGGCTGTCACGATTAGGTCATTGGGTACGGTTTCATCAACCACTGCCAGCGAGTGGTAGCGGGTGGCGTTGAAGTTTTGTTTGATGCCGTTGAAAATTAGTGAATCGTCGTGGGTGACAATTGAAGTCTTGCCGTGCATTAGCTCTGGGGCGCTGGTAACTGTGGCTCCCATGGCCTCGGCAATTGACTGATGGCCTAGGCAAACCCCAAAAATTGGCTGGCCGCTGGCTAGGGCAAGCTTCACGGTTGGAATGCTAAGGCCAGCTTCGGCCGGGGTGCCCGGGCCAGGGCTTATCAAAACGGCGTCATACTTGGCCAAAAGCTGGGGCAGGTCTGCCTCGGCAACGCAGTCGTTGCGCAAAACCTCTGTCTCAGCGCCAAGCTGCTGCAGATAGCCGTTTAGTGTGTAGACAAAACTGTCGTAGTTGTCTAAGACCAAGATTTTTACCATTTGCCTAAATCCTACTTTGTTAGACTATTGGGCATGAGCGAGAAGAAGCCTAAGGCCCCTAAAGCGGTAACCCCTAACACCCAAGATTCACCAAACCCAGCTTGGTTCAAGCCGGTTATGTTTGGGTTCATGTTGCTTGGTCTAGTTTGGATCATCACCTACTACGTGACCAGCGCTCAGTTTCCGCTAGGAGCCGGCACACCTCTG
>JBDLUH010000042.1:0-9667 GCA_039805425.1 Actinomycetota bacterium | reverse complement strand
AGAATCTTGCCTTTTTCAAGCACAATAATTTGGTCGCTATCGATAACAGTAGATAGGCGGTGAGCAATAACAATCAGTGTGCGGTTCTTGGCCACTGAATCAATTGCCTCGCGCATCAGCTGCTCGTTGATTCCATCAAGTGAAGAAGTTGATTCATCTAGCAACAAAATTGGTGGAGCGGCAAGCAATGTTCGGGCAATCGCTAGGCGCTGACGCTCGCCGCCAGAAAGCATGATTCCTTGTTCGCCAACTTCAGCATCAAGACCACGCTTATCACGTTTCAAAACCTCTGTCAGGTTCACTTCTTTCAGCACTGCCTTCAATTGTTTATCGGTGGCATCTGGGGCACCAATTAAAAGGTTGTCGCGAATGGTTCCGGCAAGTACCGGAGCATCTTGCTCAACATAACCAATCTGTGAACGCAAGGCACCTCGGGTAATGCTGGTCACTGGCTGGCCATCAAGCAGAATTTCTCCAGCCGTTGGCTCGTAGAATCTTTCGATTAGTGAGAACGTTGTGGATTTTCCCGAACCCGATGGTCCAACAATTGCAACACGAGTGCCGCGCTCAATTGCAAAACTTACCTTTTCTAGCACCTCGCGCTTTTCGGCAGGCGTGCCATCTTCACTTGGCTGACCGGCATAGGCAAAAGAAACCTTCTTGAATTCAATTGCCGTGGTGTTAATTGCTTTGCGCTTTGGCGTTTCCTTACGCTCTTTATCGGTGTCTTCTAAGTCAACATTCAGAACTTCTTGAATTCTGGCAAGTGCCCCAAGGCCGGTTTGCACTGACGTGTAGGCGCCAAAAGCCTGGCCAACTGGGCGAATCATCAGAAACATCAGCAAGATAAAAGTGACCAGGCTGGCAACCGGGGTGTCACCATTGGCCACACGGTAACCCCCAACGCCAAGCACGGCAATGAAGGCACCATTGGCTGCCAGGCCACCAAGCGGCGTTACGCTGGCATTGATGCCGGCAATCTTTACACCTTGCTTGTATGCCTCTTTAGCATCTTCAATAATCATCTGACTCTCACGAGTCTCGGCTCCGGCTGCGCGAATTGTGCGAACGGCCGAAAGCGCTCGCTCAACAGAGGCTGACATATCGCCAACTCGTTCCTGAGCTTTTGTGGTGGCAGAGCGAATGCGGCGGGCTGAAGTACCAATTGCCGCCACGGCAATAGAAATCATTAGCAGAGTAATGCCAAGCAAAATTGGGTCAATGATTGCCATTGCTATAACAGAGCCAACAAAAATAAGTACACCACCGGCAGCATCAACCAAGCCCTGGGTTAGTACAGCACGCAGAAGGGTGGTGTCAGAACTTACGCGTGAAACCAGGTCGCCGGTTCGGCGCAGGTCGTATTCAGGAATAGGA
Organism: Actinomycetota bacterium; assembly: GCA_039805425.1. Classification (GTDB taxonomy): domain Bacteria; phylum Actinomycetota; class Actinomycetes; order Actinomycetales; family Microbacteriaceae; genus Rhodoluna. The sequence goes on along the minus strand of JBDLUH010000042.1, from coordinate 8,290 downwards.
AGGCGAAGCAGGCGGGTGGCAAGTTGCCCTCGAGCTGAGAAAACAACACCTTCACCTGCTTTTGCCAATACGTAGTAGAGAAAGCCACTGGCTACTGCGCTTCCAAGCACCACGCTGATGAGGATTACAACTAAGTAGCCAAGATCTTTGCCTTCTTGAACTGCAGTAATTACTTGGCCAACTACTAGGGGTTGCGCCAAGCTAACCGCTGCGCCAATCAAAGACAGAATTACTGCAACTACTAGAGCACCCTTGTGTTCGGCTAGGTAGGGCCATAGCTGGCTGAATTTGGCCTTTGGAGAATTTTTATCGAAAGCTGGTCTGCCAGCTGCGCGGCCACGGCCGCCACCCATCATGCTCATAGTGATCTAAACCTTTTCTATTAGGTGGGGATTCCCAAGAATCTCTTCGTTTAACAGGTAGTTGATTTCCTGCAATGAAAGGGCCTCGGTGTATGCGGTGTTTTTATAAAACCTTGAGAAGTCAACAGTTTGCAGCGCCTTCAAAGATTTTGGGTGCCTCAGTTTCAAAAACATCTTGGTTGAATTTGGCTTTGGTTCAAAGTCAGTCATCACTTTGCCGCAACCGAATCCAAATATGGTCAACGCTACATCGGCAGAAGCGGGGTTGGTTTTTTCAATTAGCCCGTTGTCGGTTACCGAATACTTTGGTCTTGGTAATTCCTGTCTTTGCCAAATTTGAAAGCAGGTGGCCAGGGAATTGCGCTTTGAAAGCTTTTCACCCAGGTCATCTTCATAGTCAATTTGAATATCGTGATCTGCAATCAGGTGGAATCTTTGGTCAAGTCGATTAATCACAGACCACTTGCGCCAAGACCTAGGCACAATAAAGCAAATGAACTCACTGTGGTTTGCTGCTTTGTTGAAGAAAGGAATTGAAAGTGAATTATTTCTGCCAAAAGGCGGGTTTGATATAGTCACGGCATTTGCCGCAGTTATTTTTGCTTCTAGAAAATTTGCTTTGGTTACCGTTGCATGTTTTGGCTCTATGTCAAAAGAGAGAAATTTCTTTACGCCAAGCTTTTCAGCGGCCTTGATGAACGAACCCGTGCCACCCGCGGGTTCTAAAACAGTTCGAGTCTTTAAATCCGGCACCTTGGTGATGACCTCGGCAAGTAGCCTTTCGGCCAAATCAGAAGGGGTGTAGTACTGCTCTTTGCCGGTGACCCGCCTATTGCCAAGCTTTTTTGGCAGCCCTGAACTGTGGGCGTTGGACTTGAGCATATATCTAACCTAGCAAGGTCAGCGAAGCCCCAAAACCTAGTGTTGAATGGAATAACTATGACTTCTGACATGATCGTCGCAAAGAACCTAACTAAGACCTACGCCGATTTCGTGGCCGTAGATGGCATTGATTTCACGGTAAAACAGGGGGAGTCCTTTGGCCTACTAGGTCCCAACGGTGCCGGCAAATCAACCACCATGAAGATGATTTCATCAGTCTCTAAGCGCAGTTCAGGGGAACTCACCATTCTTGGCAAAGACCCCGATAAATTTGGCCCGGAAATTAGGGCCCACCTTGGCGTTGTGCCGCAAAAAGACATGCTTGATCGTGAGCTGAAGTCATGGGAAAACCTTTATACCTATGGCCGCTATTTTGGCCTTAGCCGTAAGTTCTTGAAGCCAAAGGTTGAAGAACTATTGGCCTTTGCTCAACTTGAAGACAAGCGCAACGAGAAGGTAGAAGACCTCTCTGGTGGCATGCAGCGCCGATTGGCTATTGCTCGTGGCTTAGTCAACGAACCAGAGATGCTTCTGCTTGATGAGCCAACCACCGGGCTTGATCCACAGGCCAGGCATATTCTTTGGGATCGTCTGTTTCGCCTAAAAGAGCAGGGCGTGACTTTGGTTATAACAACTCACTACATGGACGAAGCTGAGCAGCTTTGCGACAGATTGATTGTTATGGACAAAGGCAAAATCATGGCTGAGGGTAGCCCTGCAGACCTAATCAAAAAATACTCAAGCAAAGAAGTAGTTGAAGTTCGCTTTGGTGCAGATCGCAATGCACAGTTTGCCGATGCTCTAAAAAAACTTGGCGACCGAATTGAGGTGCTACCAGATCGTATTTTGGTTTACACGGCTCACGGTGAGGCTACTCTCGAAAAATTAGTTGCCGAGGGCATGAACCCAATTACCTCTTTGGTTCGAAGAAGCTCACTTGAAGATGTGTTCTTGCGTCTAACTGGCCGAACCTTAGTTGACTAATGACTGACGCAAATTACAAAACACTCAAGTTCAAGCCGGGGGCAGCAGTAGACCCAGCCCGCGCAATGCGCAGGGGTGCATGGGCCGTTGCCGAGTATCGGTTATTCACAATGAGCAAGTGGATGGGCGCAATTATTTCATTTGGTCTGGGTAACCCAATCATCTATCTGGTTTCAATCGGTCTTGGAATTGGTGCACTGGTAGATGCCAACACCGGCGGTCAAGGAATTGATGGGGTTAGTTACATACAATTTGTTGCCCCTGCACTTCTTGCCACCGCTGCAATAAACGCCCTTCAAGATGAAGTGACTTTTCCAACTCTTCAAGGATTTGTTTGGGACAAAATGTTCTATGCCATGAACAACACTCCAATCAACTCCAGGCAGATTGCTAACGGCGTGATGATCACAGCGGCTATCCGAGGTGTGTTCACAGTAATTATTTATGAGCTGGTGCTGTTGGTTTTTGAGGCCATTCCGCTCTCTAGCGCGCTTCCGCTTTTTGTTTCGTCAATGGTTGCGGCCCTTGCCTTCGGCGCAGCCATGTTGGCCGTTACCGTGCGAATCGAAAATGATGATGCACTGTTTGCCATTATCGGTCGTTTTGTAATTGCACCAATGTTTTTATTCTCAGGAACTTTTTATCCACTTGATCAAATGCCTATTTACCTGCAATGGATTGGCTGGATTTCGCCCATGTGGCACAGCACTCAGCTGGGGCGTTTCTTAAGTTACGGTATGCCCCTGGAAATCTGGCAAGTGCTGATGCATGCCGGTTTCTTGGTAGCCGTATACGCCGTGGGCATGCTGATGGCTTACCCAAAGTTTGAATCACGGTTGCAAAGATGAGGCAGCCAAGATGAGCTTAATTCAAGCAACTGTTTCTAGTGCGGTGGCAATTGCCGAGAAGCGCCGTGGTCGTGTTGGCCAGGCCATCTATGCAGGCCGGCCGCAACGTGTTATCGAGCGCAGCTTTTTTGCTTTCAAGTCCTCTACCTGGCTTGGGGTTGTTTCTGGTTTTGTTGAGCCGGTCTTTTACCTGCTGGCTTTTGGTTTGGGTGTTGGTCAGATTATTGGCAACATGACAGACGGTGCCGGAAACCCAGTTAGCTACACGGCTTACATAGCCCCTGCCCTGCTAGCTACCTCGGCAATGAACGGTGCCATTTACGATTCCACATGGAATGTATTCTTCAAGATGCACTTTGCCAAGCTGTACCAAACCATGCTTCACACCTCGCTTGGTTCGCTAGATGTTGCCATTGGTGAGATTGGCTGGGCACTGCTCAGGGGTGCGGTATACGCAATGAGCTTTATGCTCGTGGTTACCCCAATGGGGTTGGTCTCAAGTTGGTACGGGTTACTCGCTATTCCTGCGGCAACGCTGATTGCTTTTGGTTTTGCTTCAGTGGGCATGGCTGTGACTTCTTACCTAAAGAACTTTCAACAGATGAACTGGGTGAACTTCTTCTTGCTGCCGATGTTTATGTTCTCTGGAACTTTCTTTCCAATCAGCCTTTACCCAGAGCCAATTCAATATATGGTGATGGCTTTACCTCTATGGCAAGGTGTTGAAATGGTTCGAGGATTAATGCTTGGAATCATCGATGGTGCACTATTCGTGCACATTGGCTACTTCGTGTTAATGACAATCGCCGGGCTGTTTTTCACAACCCGGCGACTTACAGCATTATTTATGCGTTAAGCAACACCCATAATTACTGCAAAGCATAGATTTGCAATTGTTAGTGCTCCAATAACTGGTACTACCCACTTTGGGGCCGTTTCTTTTTTAGCAAAGGTATAGGCGATAAAGAAGATTCCGGTAATTCCCAGGCCCTTTAGGGACAGGGTTAGGTTGTTTACCTCTTCACCGTTTGCGTAAACCAAACCAGTCAAAATTAGACCGGTGATTAGCGCCAACCAAGAACCATGCAGAATGCCAGCGGTAACTGGTGCACCGGTCTTGAAGTTTTTGGTTTGTGACAGTACGCCACTTAGGATTGTCGCAAAACCAATTAGGTGAAGTACCAAGGTAATGCGAATGATGATTTCTAGAATTTCCATTTAGGGACCTTTCGTTCCTTACGCGTTCAGTCTAGCCATCAGCACAGCAGCCTCTACGGCTTCGGCACCCTTGTCTTCTTTAGATCCCTCAAGGCCCGCACGCTCAAGTGCCTGCTCTGCTGTGTCAACGGTTAGTAGACCAAAACCAATTGGCACACCGCTATCAAGCTGCACTCTAGTTAAGCCATCGGTAGCCGATGAGCAGACATATTCAAAGTGCGGAGTCTCGCCTTGAATTACTACTCCAAGGGCAATCACTACGTCGGCGCCGGCGTCAATAGCTTTCTGTGCGCCAAGCGGAAGCTCAAACGCACCAGGCACCCGCCAGATCTCGTAGGTGTCGTTGCCGGCTTTTTGCAGGGCGCGTTCGGCACCGGCCAGTAAGCCATCTGTAATCTCTGTATGCCAGCTAGTAACTACGATTGCAACCTGCAAGCCAGTTGCATCGATCTCAATCTTTGGTGCTCCCGCTCCACTCATTTATTTTCCCTCCGGAATCATGTGACCCATTCGGGCGCGTTTGGTTTCTAGGTACTGCTCGTTTTGCTGCGCAGCCCCAACAATCACAGGCACATACGAGTTCACGTGAATGCCTGCCTCGTTCAGGAACGAGCTCTTGGCTGGGTTGTTGGTCATTAGTCGAACACTCTCAACGCCAAGGTCTCGCAAAATAGAAACGGCTGCGCCATATTCACGAGCCTCGCTTGGTAAGCCAAGTGCCAGGTTGGCATCAACTGTGTCGTAACCCTTATCTTGCAGGGCATACGCCTTTAGCTTGTTCAGCAAGCCAATTCCTCGACCCTCTTGGCCGCGAAGGTAAATAACAATTCCACCTTTAGGGTCGTTGGCAATCTGATCTAGCGCAAATTCAAGCTGTGGGCCGCACTCGCACTTTAGGGAACCAAAGGCTTCACCGGTTATGCACTCTGAGTGCATGCGAATCAACACATCTTCACCGGTTGGGTTTCCAGCGATGATGGCCACGTGGTCGGCAGTTGTTCGCACATCGTAGTAACCGCGAACTCTGAAGTCACCGTGAGTCGTTGGCAGTTTTGCCTCGGCCTCAAATCTGATTCTGTCGTTCACGGTTTCGGCAGCGAATTCAACAGAGTCCAGACGCATTTTTACAATCTGGTCAATTGTGATAACCGGTAGGTTGAACTTCTTGCCAATCTCAAGAGCGTCAGCTAGGCGAGTCATTGAGCCATCATCGTTGGTCATCTCGCCAATCACGCCAACCGGGGCAAGACCTGCCAACTTCATTAGATCCACGGTTGCCTCTGTGTGGCCACGGCGATCAAGCACACCGTTTTGATGTGCACGAAGTGGAATCACGTGACCTGGGCGAATGATTGAATCTAGCGTGCTGTCGTTATCGGCAAGTACTCGGAATGTGGTTGCGCGATCTGCAGCCGATATACCAGTGGTCACGCCCTCGGCAGCATCAACGGAAATTGTGTACTGAGTCTTGAACGGATCCTGGTTGGTTGTTGCCATTAGGTTGAGGTTCAGGTGGTTGGCACGCTGCTCTGTCATTGGTGCGCAGAGGTACCCAGAGGTGTAGCGAATCATCCAACCAACCCATTCAGCCGTTGCATACTGGGCAGCCATGATTGCGTCAACTTCGTTTTCACGATTCTCATCATCGGCAACCAAAATTGGCTTGCCTTCGCGCAGAGCCGCTAGGGCCTCTTCAATGCTTGAAAGTTGCATCAGTTGTTCCTTACTTCTATTAGGCGCTCAATATGCTTTGCCATCACATCTACTTCAACGTTTACCTTGTCACCAGGTTTCTTGCTGCCAAGGGTGGTTACCGCCAGGGTTTCGGGAATCAGGCTTAGGCCAATCCAATCTTCACCCAGTTCGTTTACGGTAAGTGAGATTCCATCAATGGTTATGGAGCCTTTTAGAACCACATACTTCATAAGGTCTTTTGGGATCGAGACCCGCACCCATTCCCAGTTTTCACTAGGTGCGCGTGACACCACTTCGCCAACTCCATCAACGTGACCAAGCACAACGTGGCCACCAAAACGGGTTGCCGCTGTCATTGCTCGCTCAAGATTTACCGGGTCGCCAACCTTGATGCCATCAAGGCTAGTTAGGCGCAGAGTCTCTTGCATCACATCGGCGGTGAAAGAGGTTGCGTCGTGCTCAACCGCGGTTAGGCAAGCACCGCTTACAGATATAGAGTCACCGCGACTCACATCAGAAACCACAGTTGGCCCCTCAATGGTTATACGCAGGGCGTCTGGCAAAACCTCTATGGCTTTTACCTTGCCTAGTTCTTCTACGATTCCAGTGAACATTAGTTCTCCTTATTAATGGCGCGAATCAGAATGTCTGCGCCAAGCTTTTTAGTTTCAATAAATTCCAGATCAATTGCCTGATTTATGCTGGCAACTTGAATGTCACGTATTGCAGTTGCTGGGCCACCAATCAGTTTTGGTGCCACATAGATTAGAAACTCATCAGCAATGCCTGCACTAATAAGTGAAGACTCAAGTTGTGCGCCACCCTCAACAAATACCTGGCGAATGCCTCTTTCAAATAGTTGCTGCATAACTTTTGTCAGGTCTCGGGTTTTGTAATGAACGGTCTGAGCATCAGCGCTGAAAACGCGAGCTGTAGGGCTAAGTTCACGTTCGCCAACAATAACTCGCAATGGCTGGTTCGCATAGGCAGTGCCATCTGGTTTGCGGGAGGTAAGTTCTGGATCATCAAGTTCCACGGTGTTGGTGCCAACCAAAATTGCCTGCGACGCTGCACGGCGAGCATGTACATCTTCGCGAGCCTCGGCCCCGGTAATCCATTTGCTGGTGCCATCGGCTGCGGCAGTTCTGCCATCGATACTTGCCGCCCACTTAATTACAACGTAGGGGCGGTTCTTAAATTTATTTGTGAACCAAGGCGCAATTAGCTGAACGCATTCATCGCGCAAAATATCGCTGACTACTTCAACGCCGGCATCTTCAAGTGTGAATCTTCCGCCGCCCTCAGTCTTGCCCGGGTCAAAGGTGCCAAAGACAACCTTTTTAACGCCCGCTTCGATAAGAGCCTGGGCGCAAGGCCCAGTTTTACCAATGTGGTTGCAAGGTTCAAGGGTTACAACGGCGGTCAAGCCCTTGGCAGTTAAGCCCTTTACAGAGAGGTTATTTAGCGCATCAATTTCAGCGTGCGGTGTGCCAGCACCTTTATGCCAACCCTCGGCGATTATCTCGCCGGCGTCGTTGATTAGGATCGCACCTACCTGGGGATTCTCACCATATAGAGGTGAGTTTTCCGCGAGTGCGAGCGCGCGACTCATGGCCGCGACAAATTTGTTGTCGTTCATGTATCTTTCTTCTACCATCCGGACTTTAACCGTCGGCATCTGAATTTCACAGATTCAACCGCCAATGCTTTCGCACAGCCGGGTCGCGGGCTATAACCGCCGGTTCAGACTTACACTGACCCCGAAGAACTATTAAGTTGTATTGCTTGTTAAGACTAGCGGGCTGCGGGAATGAAGCCAACCCGGTCATAGACAGTTGCCAGAGTCTTCTCAGCAAGCTCATTGGCCTTGGCCGCACCCTTTGCCAATAGGCGATCCAGCTCGGCTGGGTCGGCCAGTAGCTCACTTGCCCGCTGGCGAATAGGTTCAATTTCAGCCAAAACTACCTCGGCAACTTCGCCCTTGAGGTCGCCATAGCCCTTGCCATCAAAGTGAGCCACCAGATCATCAATTGATTGCCCAGAGATCGCAGAATGAATTCCCAGCAGGTTTGAAACTCCAGGCTTGGTCTCACGGTCAAAACGGATGGCGGCATCGGTGTCTGTTACTGCGCTCTTGATTTTCTTCAGAATCACGCTGGAGTCATCCATGATGTTCACCAACCCCTTAGGGTCACCAGATTTTGACATCTTGGCCTCTGGGTTTTGCAGGTCGTAAATCTTGGCGGTCTCTTTCAAGATCACACCTTCAGGAATTACAAAAGTTTCACCAAAACGTGAATT
>JBDLUH010000041.1:0-9805 GCA_039805425.1 Actinomycetota bacterium | reverse complement strand
TTTTGGCTCGATCAACCCTTTGGATCAAGCACGAGCTCGACCTGCTGCAAATGCAGGCTTCGGCCCTTGGTTTGCTGGGACTTCACGACTACGCCTCTTTTTGCCGCCCAAAGCTGGGGGCAACCACCATCCGCGAGGTTCGCGAGCTGACCGTAAAGCGCAACCCTTTGGCCGGAAACGTCATCGAGGTTGAAATAATGGCCGATGCCTTCTGCCACAACATGGTGAGGGCTATTGTGGGGGCCCTGATTGCCTCTGGGGAGCACAAAACCACCCCCGACGGCGTTATCAAGCGCCTCGAAAAGCGCTCCCGAATCGGCTCTTTCAAGGTTCAGCCGCCTCACGGCCTGACCCTTATCGAGGTTGGCTATCCGGCCAATGACAAGCTGGCTGAACAGGCCGAAATGGCCAAGAATTTGCGCACTTTGGACGAGGCCGAGGACTGATCCAGCCCAAAACTAGGGTTTGACCTATCTGCAGTCCGCGGGTTAGTATTGACCTTTGGTATTGGCAGTTAGTGCCAATGTAAAAAGCGTGAATCCCTTGAAGTTTCTTCTTCAGTCGCGGGTTCATCTCAATCCGATACAGAAGTAGAAGGCAATTTAACGTGCGTACTTATTCTCCAAAGGCTCACGAGCTGAGCAACGAGTGGCTAGTCATCGACGCCACCGATGTAGTTCTCGGCCGTCTAGCAACCCACGCAGCAGCACTGTTGCGCGGCAAGCACAAGCCAACCTTTGCTCCTCACATGGACAACGGTGATTTCGTTGTAATCATCAACGCTGAGAAGGTTGCTCTAACCGGTTCAAAGCTAAAGCAGAAGAAGGCTTACCGTCACTCTGGTTACCCAGGTGGTTTGACTGCTACTACTTACGCTGAGCTTCTAGAGAAGTCACCAGAGAAGGCTGTAGAGAAGGCAATCAAGGGAATGCTTCCTCACAACAAGCTAGGTGCAACCCAGCTAAACAAACTTAAGGTTTACGCAGGTGCAGAGCACCCACACGCTGCACAGCAGCCAAAGCCTTTCATCATCGACCAGGTAGCTCAGTAAGGAACCCCGTGGCTAAAGACACAGTAGAAACAACAACTGCCGAAGAAGCAGCGCCGTCAACTTACAGCACAGAGACCCCAGCGGCTAAGGCTGCACCGGTTAAGTCACGTGGCCCACTTACAACTCCAGGCGCAGGCCTTGGTCGTCGTAAAGAAGCAGTTGCTCGTGTTCGCATCATGCCAGGCACCGGTGTTATCAAGGTGAACGGTCGCGAACTTGCTGACTACTTTCCAAACAAGTTGCACCAGCAGCTAATCACCGATCCATTCACCGTTCTTGATCTAAAGAACGCATACGACGTTATCGCTCGTATTCACGGTGGTGGCATCGCAGGTCAGGCCGGCGCACTTCGTCTAGGTATTGCTCGTGCACTAAACGAGATCGACCGCGACAACAACCGTCCTTCACTAAAGAAGGCTGGCTTCCTTAAGCGCGACCCACGTGTTATCGAGCGCAAGAAGGCTGGTCTTAAGAAGGCACGTAAGGCTTCACAGTTCTCGAAGCGTTAATCCAACTCTTCTTACGATCTTCGTAAAACTAAGACTCACGAAATGGCGAGACTCTTTGGCACCGATGGTGTTCGAGGTCTCGCCAATCGTGATTTAACGGCAGATCTCGCAATCAGCATTGCCCAAGCAGCAGCGGTTGTGCTTGGTGAGGATGCACGCGCACGTGGCATAAAACCAAAAGCAGTTATTGGTCGCGACCCAAGAGTCTCTGGCGAATTTCTTGCAGCTGCAATTTCTGCAGGTTTGGCAAGTTCAGGCGTAGATGTTTTTGATGCCGGTGTGCTGCCAACACCCGCAACTGCATTTCTTACCGATGACCTAGACGCCGATTTTGGTGTGATGATTTCTGCCTCGCACAACCCGGCACCAGACAACGGAATTAAATTCTTCTCGCGCGGTGGTCACAAACTTCCTGATGAAATTGAAGATCAAATTGAAGCCGCAATGTCAGGACCAAAGCTAACTCCTGTTGGTGGAGCGGTTGGCCACGTGCAACGTTTTGCAGATGCCGAAGATCGCTACATTGTGCACTTGCTTCGCTCACTGCCTAACCGTCTTGATGGTTTAAAGGTTGTTGTTGACTGTGCACACGGCGCCGCAGCTGGTGTATCGCCGCAGGTTTTCACCGATGCCGGCGCCAAGGTAATTGCAATTGGTGCCGACCCAGATGGCAACAACATCAACCTGGGTTATGGCTCTACCCACATGTCTGCGCTGCAGTCAGCGGTTCTTGAGCACGGTGCTGATTTTGGTATCGCACACGACGGCGATGCCGACCGCTGCCTTGCAGTAGACGCCAACGGCGCCATCATCGATGGCGATCAAATCATGGCAATTCTTGCGCTGTCACTAAAAGAGCGCGGTCAGTTAGCCCGAAACACCTTGGTTGCAACCGTGATGTCAAATCTTGGTCTTCGAATTGCGATGAAAGAAAACGGAATTGAAATGATTGAGACCGCAGTGGGTGACCGCTACGTGCTTGAAGAGATGCGTGCCGGTGGCTACACACTTGGTGGCGAGCAGTCTGGTCACGTAATTTTTGCGCAATACGCAACCACCGGAGACGGAATTCTTACCGGTCTCAAGATAGGTGCCGAGATGGCACGCACCAAAAAATCTTTGGCCGAGCTTGCCACCGTAATGAAGATTTACCCACAGGTGCTAATCAATGTTCCTGGTGTTGATAAGACCAAGGTTGATTCAGATGCAGAATTGCAAAAAGTTGTAGCTGAAGCCGAGGCAGATCTACATGGCACCGGCCGCGTGCTGCTTCGCGCATCTGGCACAGAGCCACTTGTTCGCGTGATGGTAGAAGCCGCAGAGGCTGGCACTGCACAATCATGGGCCGAGCGCATCGCTCGCGTTGTTGAAAAGCAACTGGCTCTTTAATTTCTAAAAAGTAAAACTAATGGGCCCCCGTTTCCGGAGGCCCATTAGTTTTTGGAGTTGATGAATCTTTATTGCTTAGGCGTCTTTGAATTCTGCCTTGGCGAATTCTTTGTCATCTTCTGCTGACTTGATGCGAGCGATGCTGAAGATCACTAGACCAAACAGACACTTAGCTAGTACGTCAGCGATGCTGTATCCAACTTCGCGAGCTACGAACTCGCTTGCGTTGAATGCGCCACCTGCTGGTGTGCCCATTGCCAAGATGAAGGTGATTGGGTAAACACCCCAGGTTGCAATTAGCAACAGGCGAAGCAACTTAACTTTGCGCTGCACTGCCTCTGACTGGCGAGTCAAGCTCTTGCCAAGTTCGATGAACAATACGTACAGGATGTAAAGGAAAGGAATGGTTGAAAGTAGACCCCATACTGATGGTGCAATGCCAAAGATGTCTAGCTTTGCGTCACCTGGGTAACCAAGAACAATCATTGCTGCAGCTGCAGGAACCAAGCGGTTCAAGATTGAGCTCTGAGCAGCCTTTGCAAGTGCAAGCACTGCAACTAGCTCAACCAAAAGCAACGGCACTGTTAGTAGCCAGTCAACGTAGCGGTAGCCAACGTTGTATGCGTCTGGGTTGTTCTCTGCTCCAGCGAATGCGTGGTTGAAGTTATCAAACATTCTGAAGTAGTGGTAGGCAGCAATTGCGGTTACTGTGCCAGAAACCATAACTGCCATGCGGTAGCGAGGCAATACGCGATCGCGTGCCACAAATAGGAAAATCGAAGTGAATAGCATCGATGCTAGACCCAGCGACAAGATGTTATAGACAATGTTGAATTGTCCGTTGTCTAATGCATTAGACAATGTGTTCATTTGAAGCCTCTCAATAGATGTACTTATTAGAAGTCATCGTTTGCATCGTCGATGCCAAGGTTTATTGCACCTGGCGACACCCATACGCTGGCTTACTTACAGTCAACTCCCAGAAAGGGAGTTTTCTTTCCCGAGATGGTCACGAAAAGGTTACGGTTTCCTTAACACTTCTGCGGCTTTCGCGCAGGGCCTAGGCTGCTTCAGCTAAAGCTTTCGCAGTAATACCCGCTCTACGGCGTGCTTGGTGCCCTTGTGCAGTACCAGGGTGGCTCGCGAGCGGGTAGGCAGAATGTTCTCAATCAGGTTTGGCAGGTTGATCGTTGCCCAAATCTCGTTGGCCCTTGCCAAGGCCTTTTCATAAGGCATTTCGGCATATCGGTGAAAATAGGAAGCCGGGTTGGTGAAGGCGGTATCGCGAAGCTTCTCGAAGCGATCCAAAAACCACTGGGTTAGATTCACGGTGTCGGCATCAACGTAGATCTTGAAGTCAAAAAAGTCGCTTAGCGCCACATACTGGCCCAGGCCAGGGGATTGCAACACATTCAGGCCTTCAACAATCAAGACATCGGGGTTTTGAATGGTTTGTTTCTGGCCCTCAACAATGTCGTAAATCAGGTGCGAATAAACCGGGGCAGAGACCTCTTTGGCACCGCTTTTTACATCGGCGATGAACTGAAGTAAGCCCATGCGGTCATAAGACTCTGGAAACCCCTTGCGAGCCATTAGCCCGCGGCGTTCAAGTTCTTCATTTGGGTAGAGGAATCCATCGGTGGTGATCATCTCAACACTAGGGGTGCCGTCCCAGCGGCTAAGCAGTTCCTTAAGCAGGCGAGACACCGTTGACTTACCCACTGCCACAGAACCGGCAACACCGATGATGAAGGGCACGCGCCCGGCGCGCTCGCCGAGGAAGTCGCTGGTGCTGCGGTGAAGTTTCTGGTGTTCGGTCACATAAAGATTGAGCAGGCGGCTGAGCGGCAAGTACACGTCTTGCACCTCTTTGATATCGAGGAAGTCGCCAAGCCCGCGGATTTGCTGAATTTCTGACTCAGTCAGGGGTAGCTCGGTTGAATTCCCGAGAACAGCCCAGTCTTCACGACTTATCTCGTTGAAAGGGCTTAGCGCATCGCTCACAACGGTCTATTCTGCCGTAAATTAGAACCTATGTGCGGAATCGTTGGCTATGTAGGCCCAAAGTCAACCCTTGAGGTGCTGCTAGGTGGGCTAAAGCGCCTGGAATACCGCGGTTATGACTCTGCCGGGGTATCGGTGATTTCTGGAACCGGGCTTGAAACTCGTAAAAAGGCCGGCAAGCTAGACAATCTGGTCAGCGAAATCACCAACCACCCAATGAGCCCAGCTCACATTGGCATTGGCCACACCCGCTGGGCAACCCACGGCGCCCCAACAGACGGTAATGCCCACCCTCACCTTGGTGGCCCAACCGCAAAACTTTCCCTGATTCACAATGGCATCATCGAAAACTTCTTTGAGCTAAAGGCCGAACTACTTGCCGCCGGCACCAAATTTGCTTCAGAAACAGACTCCGAGGTTGCCGCCCACCTGGTTGCCGCCGAATTTGAGAAAACCGGAGACTTGCCAACTGCATTTGTGAACGTGGTTCAGCGGTTGCACGGCGCCTTCACCATTTTGGTAATTCATGAAGACCAGCCCGATGTGGTCTTGGCAGCCCGCCGAAATGCACCGTTGGTGATTGGCGTTGGCGATGGCGAGAACTTTCTGGGCTCAGACGTTGCTGCCTTTGTGGAGCACACCAAGCGAGCAATTTCTGTTGGCCAAGACGAGATAGTAATTTTGCGTGCCAATGAAATTGAAATTCGTACCTTTGCGGGTGCATCAGTTGCTCCAGTGGAGTTTGAAGTTAACTGGGACGCCTCGGCTGCATCTAAGGGCGGCTGGAGTTCGTTCATGGCCAAAGAAATTGCCGACCAGCCTCAAGCTGTTGCCGACACCCTGATGGGTCGTTTGGAATCAGACGGCTCTGTGCGTTTGAGCGAGATTGATGGGCTAAGTACTGAGGAAATTAAAAACATCGATCGAATTGTGATGGTTGCCTGCGGTACCGCAGCTTATGCGTGTGACGTTGCAAAATATGCAATCGAAAAATTTGCGCGCATTCCGGTGCAGGTTGAACTTTCGCACGAGTTTAGATATCGCGACCCAATCATCACCAAAAACACGTTGATAGTTGCGGTTTCACAATCTGGTGAAACTATGGACACCCTGATGGCAACTCGCTACGCCAAAGAACAGGGCGCCAAGGTGCTGGCAATTTGCAATACCCAGGGGGCAACTCTGGCACGTGAATCAGATGCGGTAATTTACACCCACGCCGGTCCTGAAGTTGCGGTTGCCTCAACCAAGGCGCTGGTGGCTCAAATTACAGCAGGATATTTGTTGGCTCTGTTCCTTGCTTCTGAAAGATTGGCTGCCGGTTGCGAGTCAACAGACCAGGCAACTTTGCGCAAGCTTGGCCAAGAACTTCTAAAGATGCCAGCTCGAGTAACCACAGTGCTAAACGGGCTAGACGATGTTCGTGCACTTGGTAAAGGCATGGCCAGTGCAAAGTCTGTGTTGTTCCTTGGTCGTAACGTGGGTTACCCGGTGGCCATGGAGGGTGCCTTAAAACTTAAAGAACTGGCTTACATTCACGCCGAAGGTTTTGCCGCCGGTGAATTGAAGCACGGCCCAATTGCATTGATCGAAGAGGGTCAACCGGTAATCGTTATTGTGCCAAACCCGCGCGATGCCGACAGTCTGCACCCCAAGGTGATTTCAAACATTCAAGAAATTCGTGCTCGAGGCGCAAAGGTAATTGCCATTGCCGAAGAGGGCGACAAAGAAGTTTCTAACTTTGCCGAGCACGTAATTTATGTGCCACAGTGTGAAAACATTTTCTCTGCACTGCTTACCGTAATTCCGCTTCAGGTTTTTGCTCTTGAGCTATCCAGCGCCAAGGGTCTTGATGTTGACCAGCCTCGCAACCTGGCCAAGTCAGTAACTGTGGAATAGTCCCCATGATTATTGGAGCCAAGCTGTGATTCTTGGAGTGGGTGTAGATACCGTATCGCTGTCGCGTTTTGAAGCCAAGCTTGCCGAAACCCCAAGGCTAAAGGACCGCCTATTTCTGGATATTGAAACCCAAAACAGCGGCACAGATGGCGGGGTGGCCAGTATTCAGACTTTAGCCGGCCGCTTTGCCGCCAAAGAGGCGGTAATCAAGGCCCTAGCGGGAAACCCCGGCATTGAGTGGCACGGTATCGAGGTTGGCAAGGAATCCACTGGAAAACCGGTTATTTGGTTGCACGGTGAGACTGCCAAAATCGCCCTTCAGTTTGGTGTGCGAAAATTTCATGTATCGATTTCACACGATGGCGACAGCGCCGTTGCGTTTGTTGTGGCGGAAGGAGAACTTCAATGAGAGAGCTATTCATTGACCTCGATGCCGTGGCAAAGAACTTGGAAACCATGCGTGCCAAAACCAATGGCACAATGGCAATGGCAGTTGTAAAGGCTGACGCCTACGGGCACGGAATGATTCCCGTTGCAAAAAAACTTGAGGCTGCCGGTGCTGACTATCTTGGCGTGGCAGATATTCGCGAGGCGCTCCAGCTTCGTGAGGCTGGAATTGATTTGCCAATTCTTGCCTGGCTGCATTCCTCAGAAGAAAAGTTTGTGACTGCAATTGATGCTGGCATTGAACTTGGTATCGCCAATCTTGACCACCTGCAGCGAATTGCAAAAGCAGCAGAGCACCTTGGCCGCGTTGCCCGAGTGCACCTAAAAGTTGATACCGGTCTTGGCCGCAACGGTGCGAGTGCTGAGGAATGGCCAAATGTTTTGAAGAAGGCCCACGAACTAGTGGCTGAAGGTTTTATTCAGGTGGTTGCAATTTTTAGTCACCTTTCTTGCACTAGCGAAGCTGATGATTTAAAACAGATTGCCCGCTTTGAAGCTGCTTGCGAAGAAGCAAAAGCTGCCGGCATTGATTTTGAACTTCGTCACCTAACCGCAAGTGACGGCCTACTGCGCTACCCACAGGCGCACTATGAGATGGTTCGCATTGGTGTGGCACTTTATGGGCTGTCACCTTTCGTTGAGAACACCGCGGCCGATTTTGGTTTGATTCCCGCTATGACGGCAACTGCAAGAATCACTCAGACCAAGCGCGTTGCTGCCGGTGAGGGAGTTAGCTACGGTTATCTGCACCGCACGCATGCCGAAACCACACTTGCACTCGTGCCAGTTGGATACGCAGAAGGTTTGCCAAGAAACGCAACAGGTAAGGCCAAAGTTTCAATCAACGGTAAGCACTACCCAATCAACAGCAGAGTGGCCATGGACCAGTTTGTGCTTGATGTTGGAAATGACAAAGTCGCTGCAGGAGATATTGTTACTATTTTTGGTGACCCAACCGCCTATGTTCAATCTGCCGACGAACTGGCTGCAGCTTGCGACACCATCAACTATGAAATTGTCACTCGCATGGGTGGACGGTTCACTCGCACTTACCTAGGCGAAAGCAATTAGGTGACCAGCTACACAATTGAAACCCCCGAGGCAATGCACGAATTGGGGTTGACTCTTGGCGCCAAATTCAACGCCGGAGATTTGGTGTTGCTGACGGGGCCTCTCGGCGCCGGCAAGACCACATTGACCAGAGGAATAGGCGAGGCACTCGGTGCCATCGGAAATGTTTCGAGTCCAACTTTCGTGATTGCTCGAACTCATAAACTTGATGACACTCGCCCCGAGATTAGCGGCACCGTTTTGGTACACGTTGACGCCTACCGGTTGGGCAGTGCTGCCGAACTTGATGATCTTGACATTGATTTTGAAAACTCCATCACAATTGTGGAGTGGGGTAAGGGCTTCACCGATGGCATAACCGACCGCTGGTTGGAGATTGAGATTGAACGCGATTACACCGGCGATTCAGAGGTGCGCCAAGTCACGGTAACCCAGCACAACTCAAACGAACCTGGATCTAGCAAATAATGCCTAACTGGACACTATGCATTGATACCTCTGCCGGCACCACTGTGGCCGTGTTGCAGGGCGGTGAAGTGCGCAGCGAAATTCACTTCGATGAAAACATGAAGCACGCTGAACGCATCGGTGATGCCATTGCTCAAGCAATTTCTGGTGCAGGCATTAAGCCGGGCCGCATCACATCAGTTGTGGTGGGTCGCGGGCCAGCGCCTTTCACCGGCCTAAGAATTGGCATTGCAGCAGCGGCGATGTTTGCCGAGGGGGTTGGCGCTCAGCTCTTTGGCATTAGCAGTCTTGATGCACTTGCTCTGGCAGCGTTTCAAAAGAGGTTGGCTACCGGCGATAGTTCGGCCAAGCCAATCCTGGTTACCGCAGATGCTCGAAGAAGCGAGCACTACTGGGCGCTCTATTCGGGATTAACCAAACACGGGGCTCCGGTTCTTATTGAGGGGCCCGGTGTAGCTAAGCCCGCTGCGCTTGACGAAAAGTTTTCCGACCAAGCTGTTCAGCGCACAGACATGAAAATATCTGCGGTTGATCTTGGCAAGGTTTTTGATGCGCAGGTTCTTGATGGAACCGCCTCGCACATTGTTGAAGCCATGTATCTTCGCGAGGCCGATGCGGTGGCACCAAAAGTGCTTCGTGATTTTGGAAAGAAGGTCTCTGGTTGAGCAACTCTTTCATTATTCGTGAGGCTACCGAAGCAGATCTTGAGCAAATCATGGCACTCGAAAATTCCTGCTTTGGCAGTGACGCCTGGGATCAAGACACAATGCACTTTGAGGTTGTAGCACACCACACCCATTACCTTGCTGCGCTTGAAGGTGATGCCTTAATTGGGTTTGCTGGTCTCAGCAAGATTCCTGGAAACGAACAGGCAGATATTCAAACCATTGCGGTTGCCCAGTCGGCTCGCGGTAAGGGCATTGGCAAGGCGCTGATGCTGGATCTTCTAAAAGAGGCCCGCCGCTTG
>JBDLUH010000040.1:0-9921 GCA_039805425.1 Actinomycetota bacterium | reverse complement strand
TTATCAAAACGGCGTCATACTTGGCCAAAAGCTGGGGCAGGTCTGTCTCGGCAACGCAGTCGTTGCGCAAAACCTCTGTCTCAGCGCCAAGCTGCTGCAGATAGCCGTTTAGTGTGTAGACAAAACTGTCGTAGTTGTCTAGGACCAAGATTTTTACCATTTGCCTAAATCCTACTTTGTTAGACTATTGGGCATGAGCGAGAAGAAGCCTAAGGCCCCTAAAGCGGTAACCCCTAACACCCAAGATTCACCAAACCCAGCTTGGTTCAAGCCGGTAATGTTTGGCTTCATGTTGCTTGGTCTAGTTTGGATCATCACCTACTACGTGACCAGCGCTCAGTTTCCGCTAGGAGCCGGCACACCGCTGAACCTAGAAAACTGGAACATTCTGATTGGTTTCGGAATTGCAATGGTTGGCTTCATGATGTCAACCCGCTGGAAGTAAAACTAACCCAGCAACATGGTCTGCATGCGATACGCGGTTAGACCCACAAAGACTAGAAACACAAGAATGGCGCCCACAAGTTGGGCGCTTTTTTTGTTTCTGGTTTGTGCATAAACCGCGGTCAATGCACCGCCGGCAAATAGACCACCAAGGTGAGCCTGCCAACTTACGCCGGGCATTAGGAAACCAAAAACAAGGTTGATGGCAATAAGACCCATCATGCCTTGTGAACTCTGGCCAATGGCGCGAAGAACCACAAAGTAGGCGGCCATCAAACCAAACACTCCAGATGAAGCACCAATCACCCAGGTGTCAGGAGTGTTTAGGTAGGTCACAGCAACAGAGCCACCAAAAATTGAAATCAACCAGATAGCAAGAAAGCGCAAGCGTCCAAGCATTGGTTCAAGCAGTGAGCCAAAGACGTAAAGCGAATACATGTTTAGCAGAACGTGAAGTGGGTTTGATTCGCTGTGTGCAAAGCCTGCGGTAATCATGCGCCAAGGTTCTGTGTAAACGGCCAGAGGTACGAAAGCCAACTGATTGGTTAAATTCGAACCTGGCACAATCTGCAAAACCCAAATTGCAAGGTTAAGCAAAACCAGCCCCAGGGTTACTGGGGCCGGGCTTTGCTTAAATATTTTGCGCAAGAAGAATTAGACCTTCTCGATGGTGATTGACTCGATGATTACATCTTCGAATGGCTTATCGCGACCATCGGTGTCAACGCCTTCTATCTTGTCAACAACCTTCTTTGAAACTTCGTCGGCAACTTCACCAAAGATGGTGTGCTTGCCTAGAAGCCAGCCGGTTGCAGCTGTGGTGATGAAGAACTGTGAACCATTGGTGCCAGGCCCAGCATTTGCCATGGCTAGCTTGTATGGGTCGTTGAAGTTTAGTTCTGGGTGAATTTCGTCACCAAACTGGTAGCCAGGGCCGCCCATTCCGGTTCCGGTTGGGTCGCCACCCTGCAGCATGAACTGCTGAATGATGCGGTGAAAGATCACGCCGTTGTATAGCGGCTTGCCGGTCTGAGTTGCGCCGGTACGAGGGTCTTTCCACTCGATTTCGCCGGTTGCAAGACCTTCAAAGTTAGCTACGGTCTTTGGAGCGTGGTTTCCAAAAAGGTTGATTTTGATTGCGCCGTGGTTTGTGTGCAGGGTCGCTACTGAAGTGTGTTGAGTCATGGTTACTATTGTCGCATGAGTGAAAAGCGCAAGGCTCAAAAAACAGAGTATGACCAAGTGCCCGGCCGAAATCTGGGCCAAATGCTGGTCTCGGCCGATCGCGAACGCTTTATAGAAATAGACACCGATAAGGTGTCTCGCGGCACCTTCTACACCACCGATGAAAGCTGGCTAAATGGGCCGGTTCGGGTCTTTATAAACCAGGCGCTGCTGAGCAGTGCATCGGTGTTGGACCCTTTTGCCGGTGACGGGCACCTGCTTGAGCTGGTTCGCCGTGAGTTTGGGGCTGCCATTTTTGGGCTAGACATCGCTGGCGATAAGTGGGCCAGAAATGATTCGCTGGTGAACATTCCAAACCCGGGCGGCTCAATGATTGTGACCAACCCGCCTTATCTGGCTAATCACTCGGCATCGCGAAAAGGTGTGAGCCAAATGGTGGCCACGTACTTTGATGGCAGTGACTATGACAACCTCTACAAAATCGCCCTGGATAAATGTCTGGCCATTGCCGATTTTGTTGTTGCCGTGATTCCTGAAACTTTCTTGCTTTCCAGTTTTGATAAATCCAGGTTGCAGGTTGTGTCAGTAATTGAGGGTGACTTGTTTAGTGACACAGAGGCACCGGCTGTGGTTGCCTGCTTTGGTCCAGCAGGTGCAGCAACGAACGCCGACGTCTACGTTGGTGAAAAACGAATTGGCTTACTGGGTGAAATTCTTGATCTTCGCCGAGGCAGATCGCGCTCCGGAATTCGAATTGTGTTCAATGATCCAGCTGGGCGCATTGGCTTGCGTGCAGTTGATGCGCAAGATGTGTCTCGCCGCATTGAATTTATTTTTGGTGACTTTGAATACAAGCGTTCAAAAGTAAAAGAATCCTCACGTCTCATGACCTACCTAGACATTCCAGAACTCAGCGATGAAGAATTACAAAAAGTAATTGTTAAGGCAAATGCTTTATTGGCGCAGCTTCGCCAAAAGTCTTGTGATTTAGTTTTGGCGCCATTCAAGGGTAATGACAAAAGCGGCAATCGCAGACGGCGCCTGGACTACGCATTAGCTCGCCAATTGCTTAATGAAGCAAGCTAGGAAGCGCTCGACTAGTGCGAACCGAGTCGCTTGGATAGTTCTGCGGCAGATTTCTTAAGCAACTCCACCAAGTACTCTTTGGTTTCCACGGTTTGATCTTCTGCTCTGTAGGTCATGCCCAACGCAGCAACCGGTAAGTTCAAATGATTAATCACCGATACCGCGATTGACGAGTAGCCCTCGGTCACAAAAGATTCTTCAAAACTAAATCCGTTGTTTTTGGCAATCTGCAAATCGGAAATTAGTTCTTTGAAAGTCGCCGGTCCTTTTCCGGTTCTAGTCGTGAGTGTTGAGCTGCCGGCATACATTGCACGAACCTGTTTGGCATCGAGTTGACAAAGAATTGCCTTTCCAGAGGCAGTGAGGTGTGCCGGTAATCTCACACCAACCTCGGTGACTATCGTCACCGGGTGATGGGGTAGTTCTTTTGCCAAATAGAGAACATCGGTGCTTTTGGAACTGTTCTGCAAAATTCCAAGTTGGGCGACCGCAGGGATTCTCTTTTCGGAGTCTCGAACCAAGCGCGCAAGCAGGGGTCTGGCCAATCGCTCCAGCGGATCATGTCGAAGGTAGGCCGAGCCAAGTTCAAAGGCAGATACGCCAAGGCCCCAGCGCTGTTCCTCTGGAAAGTGAATAACAAAACCGTCTAATTCCATGGCGGCTAGCAGGTGATAGGTAGATGAGCGCGGCAGGCCAAGTTTTTTGGCGATAGCGGCGGCGGGCATGGGTGAACCGGCCTTGCCCAGGGCCTGCAAAATGGCCAGGGCTCGGGTGGCTCCCGGAACGTTTGACATCTTTAGTCCTCTTTATACATCCCTTGGGCACGCCCTCACATGGAATCTCGTATTTCAGACACTAGCAGTCAAACCCTCCTTTCATCGTTGCGAATCCGGCAGTTTTATTGACCTATGACAACTATCAATCGTTCAGCGTTGCACGCAGCTACCGGATCAAATCTGACCGCCAAGGGTTGGGCCCAAGAGGCCGCAATTCGCATGCTTCACAACAACCTTGACCCAGCTGTGGCCGAGCACCCAGAGAATCTGATTGTCTACGGAGGTAGCGGCAAGGCCGCGCGCAACTGGGCAAGCTTTGATGCAATCGTCAACACACTCACCAATTTGGAAAACGACGAAACCATGTTGGTGCAGTCCGGTAAACCGGTTGGTGTTTTCCGCACACACGAGTGGGCGCCGCGCGTGCTGTTGGCAAACTCAAACCTGGTTGGCGACTGGGCCAACTGGCCTGAGTTCCGCCGACTAGAACACCTGGGTCTAACTATGTATGGGCAGATGACTGCCGGTTCATGGATCTACATTGGTACGCAGGGAATCCTTCAAGGTACTTACGAAACTTTCGCAGCGGTTGGCGAGCAATCATTTGGTGGTTCACTTGCTGGCACACTTACCCTTACCGGTGGTTGCGGTGGTATGGGTGGTGCTCAGCCACTTGCCGTAACTATGAACGAAGGTACTTGCCTAATTGTTGACGTTGATCGTCGTTCACTTGAGATGCGCGTGCGCGATCGCTACCTAGATGAAATTGCCGACAATCTTGATGACGCAGTTGATCGCGTGACCAAATACAAGAACGCAAAGATTTCGAAGAGCGTTGGTGTGGTTGGCAATGCGGCAACTATTTTCGCCGAGCTACTAAAGCGTGAGGTACCAATCGATATCATCACTGACCAAACTTCTGCACACGACCCGCTGTACTACATTCCAGAAGGTATGGATCTTGACACCGCAAAGGAATACCGCGTTAGCAATCCAGAAGACTTCACAAAGCGCGCACAAGAGTCAATGGCGAAACACGTAGAAGCAATGGTTGGATTCATGGACAAAGGCGCAATTGTCTTTGACTACGGAAACTCAATTCGCGATGAGGCTCGCAAGGGCGGTTACGAACGTCCGTTTGCATTCCCGGGATTTGTGCCGGCTTATATTCGCCCGCTGTTCTGCGAAGGTAAGGGTCCGTTCCGTTGGGTCGCGCTTTCTGGGGATAAAAAAGATATTTACCGCACAGACCAGGCCATTCTGGAGTTGTTCCCAGACAACAAACACTTGCACCGATGGATCAACATGGCGCAAGAGCGTGTGCAGTTCCAAGGTTTGCCAGCGCGTATTTGCTGGTTGGGATACGGCGAACGTGAACTTGCCGGTGCCGCATTCAATGATCTAGTTGCCCGTGGTGAAGTCAGCGCACCAATTGTTATTGGTCGCGACCACCTTGACTGTGGCTCTGTTGCTTCGCCTTACCGTGAAACAGAGGCAATGCTTGATGGCTCAGATGCAATTGCCGACTGGCCAATTCTGAACGCAATGTTGAACGTGGCCTCTGGCGCAAGCTGGGTTTCACTGCACCACGGTGGCGGTGTTGGTATGGGTCGTTCGATTCACGCGGGTCAGGTATCGGTTGCCGATGGCACCGCTCTTGCTGCCGAGAAGCTAAACCGCGTGCTGACCAATGACCCTGGCATGGGCGTGATTCGCCACGTTGACGCGGGTTACGACATTGCCAAGCAGGTTGCTCGTGAGAAGCATGTTCACGTGCCAATGCTTGACGTTCAATAAAGAGCAGAGACTAGATTCATAACATGAGCACCCTCTTCAATAACATTTCTTCATTGGTGACCAATACCGTTGAGGATTTCGCAAACCCTGCGTTGATTGTTGAAGACGGAAAGATTGCCTGGATTGGTGAATCAAATAACGCACCTGACGCAGACACGAAAATTGATTTAGGGCAGCGCTCAGTAATTCCCGGTTTTGTTGATTCACATGCGCACCTAGTCTTTGATGGTGATCGCTCCGAAGAATTTTCTTCTCGTATGCAGGGTCAGGCCTACAGTGCCGGGGGAATCAAAACAACTGTGGCCGCAACTCGAGCAGCAAGCGATGAGCAACTAGAGTCAAACCTCAGGCGTCTAATTGCAGAGATGCAGGCTAGTGGAATTACAACTTTTGAAACTAAGAGCGGCTATGGGCTTGATGTTGAAACTGAAGCACGCTCACTTGCCGTTGCAGCAAAGCACACCAACGAAACTACTTTTCTAGGTGCGCACGTAGTGCCGCAGGAATTCAAAGATCGTGGCGAAGTAGGCACTGACGATTACGTGGAACTGATAAAAACTCAGATGCTTGCTGCAGCTATTCCGAACGCTAAATGGATAGATGTGTTTTGTGATCGTGGTGCTTTCAACGTTGATCAAGCTCGTGAAATACTGCAGGCTGGAATAGCAGCCGGATTATCACCGCGCATTCATGCAAATCAGCTTGAGAACATCGGTGCTATTCAATTAGCGGTTGAATTAGATTGCGCTTCGGCCGACCATTGCACGCACCTGAACAATCAAGACATAGATGCGCTGGCGCATTCCAACACTGTTGCAACTCTCTTGCCAGGTGCGGAATTTTCAACTCGTTCAAAATATCCTGATGCGCGCAAACTAATTGATGCAGGTGTGACAGTAGCTCTTGCTACCGATTGCAACCCTGGCTCAAGCTACACAACCTCAATGTCTTTTTGCATTGCCCTCGCTGTTCGCGAAATGCGCATGTCACCGGCTGAGGCATTGTGGTCAGCGACAATGGGTGGCGCAAAAGCATTGCGTCGTGATGACGTTGGTCACCTTTCGGTTGGTGCTCGAGCAGATTTTGCGGTGCTTGATGCACCTTCTTATATCCACTTGGCCTATCGCCCGGGAGTAAATTTAGTTAGCCACACCTACATCGCCGGAAAGGCAATCAGCGCATGAGCAAGAAAATCATCATCAACTCGTCAGGCATGAGCATGCAAGACGTCATCGATGTTGCAAGAAACGATGCCAAGATTGAGATTTCTGCCGAGGCCCTGGCTGGCATGGCAAAGACCCGCGAGCACATAGAGAAGCTTGCTAATGGCGAAACCCCGGTTTATGGCATCTCAACCGGTTTTGGCGCCTTGGCCAACCGCCACATTGCCATCGAAGATCGAGTGCAACTGCAAAAGTCACTGGTTCGCTCGCACGCTGCCGGAATGGGTGAGCCGGTTGAGCGCGAGGTTGTCCGCGCCCTGATGCTGCTTCGCCTAAAGACCCTTTGTTCTGGCCGAACCGGTGCCCGCCCGGTGGTTGCTCAGACCATGGCAGACATCTTGAACGCCGGAATTACCCCTTATGTGCACGAATATGGCTCTTTGGGTTGCAGTGGTGACTTGGCTCCTTTGGCCCACTGCGCCATGGTTTTGATGGGTGAGGGCCGGGCATTTGGGCCAGACGGCAACGAACGCCCGGTAACTGAGCTGCTGGCAAATGCCGGAATCGCCCCGGTTGAATTGCGTGAAAAAGAGGGCTTGGCCCTAATCAACGGCACCGATGGCATGCTGGGCATGGCCATTTTGGCAATCGCCGACCTAAACCACCTGGTTGATTATGCAGACAAGATCGCCGCCATGAGCGTTGAGGGCCTGATGGGAACCGATCAGGTTTTTAGACCCCAGCTTCACGAACCGCTTCGCCCACACCCGGGCCAGGCAACCTCGGCAGCAAATATGTTTGCCGCTCTAAAGGACTCAGAGATTGTTGCCTCTCACCGAGTTGGTGACAACAAGGTTCAAGACGCTTACTCACTTAGATGTGCACCACAGGTATCGGGTGGGCTTCGCGACACAATTTCCTACGCATCGGTGGTTGCGACCCGCGAACTTGCTGCTGCAGTTGATAACCCAATCGTTCTTGAAAATGGTGAAGTCACTAGCAACGGAAACTTCCACGGTGCACCGGTTGCCTACATTCTTGATTTCCTTGCAATTCCGGCTACGGATCTTGGCTCAATGTCTGAACGTCGCACTGATCGCATGCTTGATGTGAATCGTTCATCGGGTTTGCCTCCGTTCTTGGCGGCCGATGCTGGCGTTGACAGCGGTTTGATGATTGCGCAGTACACCCAAGCTGGTTTGGTGAGCGAGAACAAGCGCCTAGCTGCGCCGGCAAGCGTTGACAGCATTCCGTCATCAGCAATGCAGGAAGACCACGTTTCAATGGGTTGGCACGCTGGCCGAAAACTTCGCAAAGTCGTTGACAACCTGCGCATGATTCTTGCGGTTGAACTTACTGCAGCAGCACGTGCGGTTGAACTTCGCGCACCACACAAGCCATCGCCGGTAAGCGCCGAATTAATTTCACGTTTGCGACAGGTTGTTCCAGGAATGGGCACCGATAGGTTCTTGGCTCCGGAACTTGAGGCAGCAGCTAAGTTGCTGCGCGAAGAGATTTAAGCGCGATGAGTCACCAACAACACGAAGACCCGCTTTGGCCAAGAGCTTCAGCTTGGTTGAGCGAAGCAGATGCAATTACAAATTACGATCTTGGGCTATTTGGGATTCCAGCAAACCTAACTTCAATTTCTAAAACTCATGCTTTGTTGACACCAAACGCAATTCGTGAAGCACTGCAACGCTACTCAACTTTTAGTTGGAGCATCAATGAGGACGTAGCAGAACTTTCTTTTGCCGACTTTGGTGATGTGGTGGACCCGGATTCGCCTGAGGGTGAGGTACGTACCGCACACCTGGCCAGCGAGGTTGTGTCTCGAAGCAAACTTGCAATTGGTCTTGGCGGCGACAACTCAATTACCTTTGCCATGGCCAAGGGTGCTTACGGTGATGATATTTCAACCGCCGGTCTGATCACATTTGATGCACACCACGACCTTCGTGATGGAATTAGCAACGGTTCCCCAGTGCGCAGACTTGTTGAAGAAGCCGGTCTGGATGGCAAACGCATCGTGCAAATTGGCATCGCAGATTTTTCTAACTCAGCCGCTTACGCAAAACGTGCCAAGGACTTTGGCATTCACGTGATTCCCCGAACAGCTCTTCGTTCAAGAAGTGCAGCAGATGTAATGGCCGAGGCCTTGTCTATTGCGGGTTCTGCGGGTGGTCCTATCCACGTGGACTTTGATGTTGACGTTTGTGATCGTGCAGTTGTACCTGCCTGCCCAGCTGCCGCGCCGGGTGGTTTGAGTGCAGATGAATTCCGTGCATTCTGTTTTGAAGTTGGTAAAGCTGCACAGGTTAAGAGTGTGGACTTTACCGAGATTGATGCTTCGGCTGATTCTTCTGACGGCAGAACCGTGCGCCTTGCTGCGTTATCAATTTTGGAATTGGCCGCTGGCCGAGTGGTGCAGAACTAGTCTTCGTCCTCGTATTGCACTCTAGGCTTGCCTGGCAGAAAACTTACTACTAAAGCAATCACACCAAGTGCAGTAGGAATGATTCCTTGTTCGCTGAGCATGAACCACATGAAGCCACCAAGAAATATTGTTGCCGCTGCAGTGATAATTGCGAATGACCGGTTACCTCTGCCTTGCAAAGTAACCAAGCTCAGAATAATTGAACCCAGGCCCAATACAGAAAAACTAAGTATTGAGAAGGTAATCATCAACTCTTGTTCATCCATGTTTCTAGCCTACGTCTTTGTTTAGAACTTATAGACAGCAAGCAAGATTGCGATGCTAAACATAATGGCCGCAATTACGAGGTCAAGAATTTTCCAGAAGATTGGTTTTTTCATTAACCCCGATGCCGCCTTTGCGCCAAAGCCAATGCCGGTAAACCAAATAATGCTTCCTATAATTGCCCCTAGAGTAAACCACCATTTTTCTGCACCGAACTGATTTCCAATGGAACCTAGAAGAATTACAGTGTCCAAATAAAAGTGCGGGTTTAACCAAGTAACACTGAGAACGGTGATGGCGACTTTTTTGGCAGAAGCGCTTTGTGCTCCGGATGAGTCAAGTGACTGTTCCTTGAATGCAGAGCGAATTGATTTGATTCCAAACCACAGCAAGTAGGCAACGCCAAACCATCGAATAATTTCAAGGAGCCATGGCAAGCCTTGAATGATTGCGCCTAGCCCGCTTACTCCAAGGACCATGGCAAGTGCATCAGAGACTGCACAAATTACAACTACAAGCAGCACGTGCTGTTTTGTGAGTCCCTGTCTAATTACAAAAGCGTTTTGCGCGCCGATTGCCATGATCAAAGACATGGATGTCAGGAGTCCCGGCCAGATAGCGAGCATGTTTAGCGAATCTCAATCAGGTCAAAATAGGTGGTAACGATTTCTGTGTCATCGGTGATTGCCTCACCACAACTTGTCCAGTACTCAAAATGTGAATTTCTAAAATCATCACCAGACAAATCACCCTCGGATTCGGCTAGCGC
>JBDLUH010000039.1:0-10117 GCA_039805425.1 Actinomycetota bacterium | reverse complement strand
GATCTAACTCGCCGAAATTCATCGGGTGCTCCGCTTAGGTACTGGGTGCCACCGGTTTATGTTGCCATGAGTTTGTACGGCCTATTGACTTTGGCTTACGGCTATAAGCTTGGCATTTTGCCAACCGCGGTTTACCTGCTTGGTGTTGCAGCCCTTGCCGCAACCGCAAAAGATATGACGCTAAAAACTCGCATTGCTGTGATGGTTGCACTACCTGTAATGCACTACTCGTGGGGCATTGGTTTTTGGCGCGGCTACGCGGTTGGTGCCAAAGGCAAATTAGACCGCTCAAGGGTTGGCAAGTAATGAACCTGCGCGCTTACACACCAACCAGAGTTCTTGGTGCGCTTAATCGCCGCCGTTCAGATTTATTTCGCAAGTTGCAATACCAACCTCAAAAAACCACCAAGCTTCGCAACGCAGTTTTATTTGAATCTTTTCAAGGAAAAGTAATCGGTGATAACCCGCTAGATATTTTTCTTGAACTAAAAAAGCGCCGCACTGATTTGGAATTTTTCTGGACGGTGCAAAAAGGCAAGACCACAGCCCCTGCCGGAGCCAAAGCGGTTGTGCACGGTTCGCGCGAGTGGCTAAATCTTTTGGCCACCGCAAAATACCTGGTAAACAACACCAGCTTTCCTTGGTACTTTCGCAAAGTTGCCGGTCAGGTTTATTTGCAAACCTGGCATGGCACTCCGCTAAAAAGATTGAACCGCGATATTCCGGGCAACAACCTAACCGCAAGTTATCTAAACACCATGGATCGCGAAGCCAGCTACTGGAACGCCCTAATTTCACCAAGCAAATACTGCACCGATATTTTTCCAACCGCATTTAACTACAGCGGAAAAATTATTGAATCTGGGTACCCGCGCAATGATCGCTTGGTGAAACAACCGGCCGATGTGCGAGCTCGAGTGCGCAAAGAGCTTGGCGTAAAAGATGACAAGACCTGGTTGGTTTTATATGCACCAACCTGGCGCGACTACAACCGCAGTGCAACGGGCAAATGGCAAACCGTGAATTACATTGAGCCAAACACAAAATTGCCTAAGGGTTTTCAATTGGCTTTTCGCGGTCACACCAATACCCACGCTGCACATAACTCGTCGGTGGCCGGCGGGGCAATTGATGTCACGAATTATCCAGATGTAACTGAGTTGTATTTGGCGGCAGATGTTTTGGTCACTGATTATTCATCGGTGATGTTTGATTTTTCTGTAACCGGAAAACCAATTATTTTCTTGGCGCCAGATATATCAGAGTATGAATCTAAGCGCGGGTTCTATTTTGATTTGAGTGCCGAGGCCCCGGGGCCAATTTGCAGCAACAGCAAAGAGGTAATTGCGGCTTTGAAAGACATTGAGCAGGTGTCTAAGAGCTATGCCGGCAAGTACAAAGCTTGGCAGGCAAAGTTCAACCATCTTGAAGACGGTAAGGCGGCCGAGCGCGTGGTGGCCAGCCTTTTTGTGGCCCCAAACTAGCCCTTTTGCCCAGTAAATAGGCCTCAAAAGCCTAAACTTGCTCTTATGTCAAAACAGATCGTAATTCTTGCTGCCGGTATGGGCACCCGTCTTGCTCGCCCACTGCCAAAGCCGCTTACTGAGCTAAGCGATGGCCGCTCAATTATGAAGCAGCAGATTGACAACATGAAGCACGCCTTTGGCGACACCTTCAGGTTGATGATTGTGGTGGGTTTCAAGCTTGAGGCAATTATCGAGCGCTTTCCTGAGGCAACCTTTGTTTATAACGAGCTATACGACCAGACCAACACCTCAAAATCATTACTAAAGGCGCTTAAGGCATCTGGCGATGGCAGCGTTTTGTGGTTGAACGGCGATGTTGTTTTTGACCCAGAAGTTTTGAAGCGCGTGACCCCTGAGATTGAAGCCGATCACTCTTTTGTTGTTGTGAACACTTCTAAGGTGAGCGACGAAGAGGTTAAGTACACCCTTGATGACACCGGTTTCATCAACCAGCTTTCAAAGACCGTAGTTGGCGGTTTGGGTGAGGCGGTTGGCATCAACCACGTGGCCTCGGCCGATAAGGCGGCCTTGATTGCCCGCCTAGAGCAGGTTGACGACCAAGACTACTTTGAGCGCGGTATTGAAGTTGGCATCGAAAAAGATGCGCTTCGCTTCAAGGCAATTGACATCAGCGATCTCTATGCAATTGAGGTTGACTTTGATGAAGACCTGCAGCGCGCTAACGCCCTGTTTGAGTAAAGACTTAAGTTGAAAAGCCCCGGTTATCCGGGGCTTTTTCTTTAGGCGGTGGCGCTCCAGGCGCTCTGCACAATGTCGTGCAGGTCATGCTTGGCGCTCCAGCCCATTGTGTCTTGAATTCTTGATACGTCGGCACAAAGATACGGTGGATCGCCGGCACGACGAGGTTGCACATCTATTTTGAAATCAATGCCCGCTACTTTTTTAATCTCATCTAGCACTTCAAAAACGCTTGAGCCTTTGCCGGTACCCACGTTGAAGGTGCTGTACTCGCGTAGTTCGGTCTTTAGGTAATCAATCGCCGCCAGGTGGGCGTCGGCTAAATCGTGCACGTGAACATAGTCGCGCACGCAGGAGCCATCGGTGGTTTCGTAATCGTTGCCGAACACAACTGGGTCTTTGCCGGCGCGAATGGCGGAAAAAACAATTGGCACCAGGTTGGCGACCGCGGTGTCGGCAAGGTCTGGCCAGCCCGCGCCGGCAACATTAAAGTAGCGCAGGTTTACACCGCGAAGGCCCCAGGCTGCGGCCGCGGCTTCAACCATCCACTCGCCAATTAGCTTGGTCTCGCCATATGGGTTGATTGGTTGGCAGTTATAGTCTTCGTTGACCTCGGCCGCATTTGGCATGCCGTAGGTGGCGGCCGAAGAGCTAAACACCAGCTTCTTTACCCCGGCCTCGCGCATAGCGGCCATTAGGTTGGCCATGCCGCCAATGTTCTGCGCGTAGTACCACTCTGGCTTCTCAACGGATTCGCCAACCTTTTTGCGGGCAGCCAG
The DNA here is from genome assembly GCA_039805425.1 of Actinomycetota bacterium. Classification (GTDB taxonomy): domain Bacteria; phylum Actinomycetota; class Actinomycetes; order Actinomycetales; family Microbacteriaceae; genus Rhodoluna. The sequence goes on along the minus strand of JBDLUH010000039.1, from coordinate 7,113 downwards.
GTGCACAACCGCATCAATGCTTTCGCTGGCAAAGGTGGCTTTTAGAAGCTCTTGGGCGGTTTGGGCCGCCAGATCAATGGTCACCAGCTTTGCGTTGCCAATTCGGGCTTTGACACCCTCTGACAGGTCATCAACCACAACAACCTCGTCGCCGCGCTCTTGCAGCAGGCGAACCACGTGTGAGCCAATGTAGCCGGCGCCGCCGGTAACTAGAACCTTCATAATGCACAGTTTAGGGCGTGGGTCTTGACTGGACTAAGGCCGACTAACTAATCTTTGGTTATGGGCAAAATTGTAAACATGCATGAGGCCAAGACTCACTTTTCGAGCTTGGCCGAACAGGTTGAGGCAGGCGAAGAGGTAATTATCGCCCGGGCCGGCAAACCCTTTATGAAACTAGTTTCCTATAGTCCGCCAAAGCGTGTACCGGGCCAAGGTAAGCATTTATTTGAAGGGTTAGACCCAGAAATAGGCATGGGTATAGACCCAGAAATTCAAGAGATGTTCTACGGGTCCGATTGGCGCGAGGGTCTTAAAGATTGATTCTTTTAGATACACACATATTGGTTTGGTGGATAACAAATCACAAAGCCCTGGGGCCAAATGCCAGGCGAATCGTTGAAACCGCTGAAACAGCTCACTTTTCAGCCGCTTCGATATTCGAAATCGAGATTAAAAAGCAAAAAATGTACAGAATGCCTGAAGACTTAGCCAAAGAATTTCAAAGATTTGGATTCTCAGAAGTTCCAATTTCTGCAAGCGATGCAGCAACCATAAATTCGCTTGATCTAGCGCGACATGATCCTTTTGATCAGTTGCTGCTTGCCCAGGCAAAAAATCGAGATTTGCGGTTCATAACTGCTGATTCCAAAATTTTGGAGCGTGGCTTTGACTTTGTGGTAGACGCACGGGCATAAACTTGCGGCATGAAGGCCTATGCAGTAACCGCGCTAGCGGCAGCAACCGTTTTGACTCTAGGCGGCTGTGCGGCCGGGCTGAATGTGCCTGGTTTGCCAAGCCAGAGCCCAACTCCTGAGCCGGTCTATGTAACTGCGCCGCTTACCGGTGTGAAATACCTTGAGGGCACCCCTCAGGCGCTGCAGCTGGCCAAACCATCGGTTGCTTGCAAGATTGACAACGGCTCAGAGGCCCCAAGACCACAGGCGGGCCTAAATAGCACCGATATTGTCTTCGACGAGATGGTTGAGGGTGGCTTGACCCGTTTGGTGGCCATCTGGCACAGCAGCCAGCCAGATGCAATTGGGCCGGTTCGTTCTATTCGCCCAATGGATCCAGACATCGTGAGCCCGTTCGGCGGCATCGTTTGCTACAGCGGTGGCCAGTGGGTTTTCGTTAAGGCAATGGAAGCCGCCCCCGTATTCAACGCCTCGGAAACCAGCGAGCAGGGTAAAGGAACCTTTAGCCGAAGCAAAGACCGCATTGCCCCGCACAATGTGATAGTAAATGTACAAAAATTGGCCATGGATCACCCAGAGCTAACCCCGCCTCCTGCTCAGTTCAGCTACTCAGCCGATTTAGCCAGCTCTACCGCCGTTGCTGGGGCTTCGGCGGTTGCGGTCAAGGATTTCACGGTTAAGTTTCCTCAGGCTAGTGCCCAGTGGATTGCCAGTGCCGATGGGCAAAATTGGAAACGTGTACAAGATGGCAAAATCCACACCGATAAGCTCGACGGCGAACAAATTCACGCTGTAAACATTGTGGTGATGGAAGTAGCCGAGGACCGTAGCTATAAAGATGGCAAATATGGCAACGTGCCAAAGGCTGTAATGATTGGCACCGGCGGGGCCTGGGTCTTTAGCGGTGGCAAGTACATTGAGGCAACCTGGAGTAAATCTTCCGCTACCAGCCCAATTGTGTTGACTGATTTAGCTGGCGCAGTGGTGCAATTGGCCCCAGGAAACAGCTGGGTAGAGCTGATGCCTAAGGCACCCGAGGGCAAATTGGTGATCAACAAGATAGCGGTGGCTAGCCCAAGCCCCTCAGCATCCGCCAAAAAATAGAGTGTGTCGGCTTGCCAGCCTAAGTTGTACAAGTTAGCCTATTTGCATGCTAAACATCTCACAGCTTCGCCTGCAGCTTGCCGAAGACGGCGTTCAGGCCACATCTGTTGCTCGTGCTGAACTGACCACCAGGGTGGCCGAATATAAAGATCTTGGTGACGAGGCAAGGGCCATTGTTTTCGGCAGTCACCGTAAAGCACAGGCCGCCATCGTGCCTATCGACATGTTTCACCAATTGCTTGACATGGCCGAGGGAGTGGTGACCACGCCAAAGTTGGCGCCCGCCAAACAAAAAGTTCGTGGAATCAAAGAAACTTCTACCTTTGAAGAATCTGTACAAAATAGCGAATCAGATGCAAACGAGCCTGTAGAACAGCCAAAACAGCTGGCTGCTTCCAACCTTCACATTGGCGCCAGCACCCAAGAATTACTGGATGAGATCATGTCTAAGTGGAAGCTCTAAGTGCCTAAGCAAAGAAAAAGAAACCAGAGCGGCCAAAAACCAAGTCTCACCAATCTTCAGAATCCTCCCAGCCGGCGCGATCGCCGCAACAGGGCAGTAGCCATAGGCATAATCCTTGCTTTGTTCTTTTCCTTACTGGTGGGAGCGCTCTCGGTTTCTCCCACTTCACCTGCCTCGGCCAAATCTGTACACATTCAAAATGTCGACTCAGAGCTTGTTGATACTGACAGCGACGGCATTGAAAACAACCAAGATCCCGATGTTGATGGTGACGGAATCGTAAATGGCGAAGACCCAGATATCGATGGTGACGGCATTGAAAACTTTGACGATGCCGACCCAATTGACACCACAGACGTTGACTCAAACGACCCCCAAAAACCTATTCGGCCAGCCGGGGCCACGTCCCCTATTGCCCAGTCTTTGGTCTGGATTATTGTGGCAGCTCTAGCTGGCGTCGTGGCCCTGATTGCCTTGAAATTACTGCGAAATAGCCGCAAATAGGAACATTCAAAAAATCTTTTGAAAATTGGACACGAACCCCCTAAATATGTTCGGTCTGTCCCCATAACTACAACAATGTAATTCAAACCATTTTTTACCCTTGACCAGTACACCTTTATAGGTGCATCCACAGGATTTTTACTGGGTCAAGGAGGTCACGTGAAGCGCTTGTTCGCCGCACGCCGTGGCCAGTCCCTCTCGACTAAGCTCGCAATTTTTATTGCCGCATTTTCAGCCATTGCCTTAAATTTAGGTGTTTCTCATGTGCCCGCCAACGCTGAAGATTGCCAAATTGGCAGTAGCTCATCCTGTCCAGCTACTTCACCGCAGGAAATCAACAACCTCTATGGCACTTCCACAAATGGGACCTATTGGCTGCGAGTAAATGGCGTTGCCAGAGAAGCGTATGTGGTTATGGACACAGCTTCATCCTGGGGAAACGGCTATTGGATTCTCTTGATGAAGGGTTCTCGAGGAACAACCAACTTTGGATATTCGAGCACCAACTTCACAAGTAACACCACGGTTCTGAACGAAAATTCTCCGGTTTCAAACTTCACTTCAGACGCTAAATACCACGCATACAACAGCACACCTCTCTCACAAATGATGGCCGTGCTAGCCAGTCCGGCCAACGGATCAATTTCAAATCAGGGAGACATAGCAAACAATAGTTTCGGTGGACATACCTGGCTAGAAAGTGCCGGTGGCAGCACAGCCCAGTCAAAGTTAACGACCTCGACGCTCTTGAACAGTCCGGCAAACTACAGTTTTAGTTCCGTGCCTGTAAGCAAATATCGACAAACAAGTTCAACCAGTTCAAGTCAGGTTTTTTCTTACCAAACCGGAACTGGACTCTACGGATATGACTCATCTTGCGGTGCCGGTTACAAGGTTCGATGGGGAATTCTTTGGAACAATGAAACCAACAACTTAGGTTCTTGCGATGCGTACGTAGGAATCGGTGGGGCAAATGGTTCAACAGACCATTCCCCGAGGGACCTAGTTTCCTACAAGGACGGGCTCACCTCGACCATGCCAAATTCAAATGGCTGGGGACTAGGTGACTTTGCATTTCAAATCTGGGGAAAAATGGCGGCGCCAAATTTGACTGCTCCGGCGGCGCCTACCGTGGCAAATGCAGCACTTGGGCAAGTCACAGTAAGTTGGACAGCCCCAGCAGGATCTCCAACAGATTATGTTGTTCAATACAAATTGACTTCAGCTTCCTCTTGGGGAACTACCCCTTCGCAAGCAATTGTTGTAGCGGGCACAAGCACTACGATTACTGGACTTTCAAATTCCACATCATATGACTTCCGAGTAACAGCTAGAACAAGCACTAACTCGAGTGCTCCTAGCGCCGTAACTAGCAAAACAATCACCCCTAGAACAATCTCATTTAACGCCAACGGGGGAACAACGTCTATGGCAGATGTTGTCGTGGCCGACTCGGTAGCCACTAGCCTTCCTTCAAATACCTTCGTTAGAGACCGTTACACCTTCAGAGGGTGGAACACTGCGGCAAATGGTTCAGGCACCAGCTATAGCGATGGTGCGCAGGCATCCGCAGTAGGCGGAAACCTAACACTTTACGCAATGTGGACTTCGCTCGATGACAGGGCATGGACCGCTTCAGCTCAGCAAGACATTTACACAACCACAACACCGATACCAACAGCGACAACAGCCGCATTTACTACCGAAGCGTGGATTTACCCAACGACTGCAACGGGTACCTGGCGCAATGTATTCGGCTCCGGCACAGCTTTGACGAATGAAAGCCAGAGGTTCTTTGTGGGCTTGCATGATTCAAATCAAATGTACTTGAGTGTCGGCGGCGCAATAGAAACTTTTTTTGACACACCTATCAAATTTAACCGTTGGGCACACATCGCAATTGCTGTGAGTGGGGATGCTTCTCCCACAGTAGATGTTTTCATTGACGGGCAGCTTTTCCGGACGTTCACCTCACAGCCAAATCGGCAGGAAATCGGTTCAGCGTTCACAATCGGCTCGAACACTATCGTCAACTACAACTGGACAGGCGAAATCGATCAGGTAAAGATTTGGACTAGTCGCCTAACAAGTGATCAAATCGCAGAGAGCATGCATACCTACCAGAAGGGAACACTCACTGCCTCAGCGACTTTGCGAGCACACTACGACTTCAATGAATACAACGCAGGTGCCCTGTTGAATCGCACGGGTGATGCGACATACAACTTGACCATGAGCAACACTGTTGGAGAGAACCGTTTCTCAACTTCTCGAATCGTTCAAACTGGAAACGCACATGCGTCGCTGCAGACCTATGTAAAGTTCAACCGTAGCTATCTAACAGCAGCCGGAGGCTGGACTCCTCCTTCAGGATTTGCTAAGGCAAAACTACTTGTCGTTGGTGGTGGTGGTGGTGCTGGTGTTCGCCACGCAGGTGGTGGTGGTGCTGGAGGTTTTATTGAGACGGAAGTTTCGCTAACGCAGGCAGCACAAAAAATTACCGTTGGTATGGGTGGACAAGGCGGCCCATACATGGCAACTTCTACTTCCTCAGCCACCCCCGCAACAACGCGCGGCCAGAACTCCATCGCATTTAGTCAGACTGCCGTTGGTGGTGGTGCTGGTGCGGGTCGAGGTACAGACAGTAGTTTTCACTCCGGTGGTTCCGGTGGAGGAACTGACGCTCCAGCCGCAACTAACACACCCGGAACTGGACAATCAGGTCAAGGTAACTCTGGAGGGCAAGGAAGCAATAGCCCATTTTGGACCGGTGGTGGTGGTGGTGGTGCAGGAGCGGCGGGAGCTGCCGCAGCGTCAGGTCAAGGCGGTAAAGGCGGTGACGGAAGGGCTTCATCAATCACGGGTACTTCAGTTTTCTATGCAGGTGGTGGTGGTGGCGCCAGCGGAAACACTGGTATTGCCGGAGGAGCCGGAGGCTCTGGAGGTGGCGGTGCCGGCGGCACCACAGGAAGCACTTCAGGAACGGGCGGTACGAGTGGTACGAACGGTACAGGTGGTGGAGGTGGAGGTGGTGGATATGCCGACGCAGTGTGGGGCTACGCAGGTGGTTCAGGTGGATCTGGTGTTGTAATTCTTAGTTATGGCGCAACCATGGATGTTTCGCAAAATCCAGGCGGGGCAAAAGCCGGGTCGAATTTCCAGCGTCCAATAAAAGTTCAACTCAAGAATGCTGATGGATCCAACTACTCTGGTGCAGATCAACAGGTCACACTTGCTGCTGCAAGTTCATCGATTCTTCAACAAACAGTAAGTGGCACGACCACAAACATCGCGTCTGCAACCGTAACTAGTAGCAACGGTGTGGCAACGTTCTCGAATATCGGATTCCGTTCGGGAATTAGCGGTGATCAAACCTTGACCATCACTGCTGATGCCTTTGTCGGAACATCTCTTACTGTGACGCCTACTTTTGCAGCATCTGCCGTGACTATCACATCGTCTGGAGCAACAAACGGTTCGTTTGTAGACGGATCATTCCAGTCAAATACTTCTGGCACAGCGAATATTCTCAACTCTGACCTAGTCACAGTCTTGGCAACCAGCAATGCTGAGATTGAAACATCAGGGTCAATCACAATTTCGGCAGCTGTTGAAAGTTCCACAGCTTATTCGCTAACTCTCAAGGCCGGCACAGACATTCTTCAAGGTGCTGTTGCTGTTTCTACAACCGGCGGCGCAATCACATATTGGGCCGATAGCGATGTCGGCGCTACGCGCGGAGGAATTCAAACTGCTCGGGGTTCTTCGATTGCTACTAATGGTGGTGCTCTGACGATGTCTGGTGGTAGCGATATCACTACCGGCTATGCAAAAGGAACTGCAAACACTAATCAGCGCGGTTTGAACCTTCAGGGTGCAATCACTACTGGTGCCGGCAATGTAATTATTCGTGGTGAAGATGGACCTAGCGAAATAGCGGGAAATACTAACTGGGGTGCCGGAGTCTTATTCAATGACGACTCCTCTCTGGAGACTTCATCTGGAACCATCACGATTACTGGGCTCACTAATACCGACAATACGAGTTATAACCATCGACATGCAGGTGTCATTATTGGGATGGAATACGTTGCAGGTGAACTTAAAGATTTATATGCAGATGCG
>JBDLUH010000038.1:0-10161 GCA_039805425.1 Actinomycetota bacterium | reverse complement strand
CTTCACGCGAAGAAAGAATTCGTGTTCAGCTTTCCGAATCTGATAACCAGAACGCTGTGGTGATTGAGTCATGAAAAACCTTTTATCAGCAAGTGAGCTAGACAGAGATGCGGCAATTGAGATTCTTGACATTGCAGAGGGAATGGCAGAGGTCAACGATCGAGAGATTAAGAAACTGCCAACCCTACGTGGAAAAACCGTTGTAAATCTTTTCTTTGAAGATTCAACTCGAACGCGCATTTCCTTTGAATTAGCAGAAAAAAGACTTTCTGCAGACGTAATTAATTTCACCGCCAAGGGTTCATCTGTTTCTAAAGGCGAAAGTCTAAAAGACACCGCTCAGACTTTAGAGGCAATGGGAGCCGATGCTGTGGTGATAAGACACCCAGCTTCAGGCGCAGCTGCGGTTTTAGCAAATTCTGGCTGGATTCAGGGCTCAATCATTAATGCAGGAGACGGCACGCACGAGCACCCTACACAGGCGCTACTTGACGCATTCACCATGCGTAAGCGCATTCACGGTGCCAATTCCAAAGGCAAGGCTTTAGACGGAGTCAAAGTTGCCATCGTTGGTGACATTCTGCATTCCAGAGTTGCAAGATCTAATCTTTTACTTCTAAGAACACTTGGCGCTGAAATTCATTTTGTTGCGCCACCCACCCTGGTGCCCTCAAACACACAGACCATGGATGCAAAATTTCATTACTCACTAGATGAAACTTTGCGCGTTGAGCAGCCTGATGTTGTGATGATGCTGCGAATTCAAACAGAGCGAATGAACGCTTCATATTTTCCTACTGAACGTGAATATGCAAGACACTGGGGCTTCAATGCACAGCGCCTTTCAAAGCTTAAAGAATCAGCAATTCTTATGCATCCAGGCCCAATGAATCGCGGACTCGAAATTGATGCCGCCTCGGCAGACTCAAAGCAGTCAACTGTCTTAGAGCAAGTTGCAAATGGCGTTTCAATAAGAATGGCAGTTCTCTACACACTGCTATCTGGTGAAAGGAACAACAATGAAAGCTAGTTTCGTTCTAAAGAACGCCACACTCGCAGATGGCTCCAAAGTGGATATATCCGTAGTGGGCGACCGAATCAAGGAAATTGGTTCAAATCTTTCAGCCGATGAGCTAGTCGACTGCACCGGGTTGATTGCGCTTCCGGGTTTCGTAGATTTACACACGCATCTGCGTGAACCAGGCTTTGAACAAAGCGAGACAGTTCTAACAGGAACTCAGGCTGCTGCAATGGGTGGCTTCACTGCCGTTCATGCAATGGCCAACACTATGCCTGTTGCAGATACGGCTGGCGTTGTAGAACAAGTGGCTGCCCTTGGCAAAGAGGCTGGATACACCGATGTGTATCCAATTGGGGCTGTGACTGTAGGGCTTGAAGGAAAGCAGATGGCCGAACTTGGGGCCATGGCAAATTCAAAAGCCAAAGTCAGAGTTTTCTCTGATGATGGAAAATGCGTGCATGACCCGGTTTTGATGCGTCGAGCTTTGGAATATGTAAAAGCATTTGGCGGAGTGATTGCCCAGCACGCTCAAGAGCCGCGGCTTACAGAAGGTGCCCAGATGAACGAGGGCGCCGTGAGCGCCGAACTTGGCCTCACCGGTTGGCCAGCAGTTGCAGAGGAATCAATAATTGCGCGTGATGTCTTGCTGGCAGAACATGTTGATTCAAGAATTCACATTTGCCATTTATCTACAGCAGGTTCCGTAGATATAATTCGATGGGCCAAGGCCAGGGGCATAAAAGTTACCGCTGAGGTAACACCGCATCATTTATTACTTACCGATGAACTTGCAAGGACCTATGACTCGGTCTACAAAGTGAACCCACCCCTTAGAACCCAAAAAGATGTTGAAGCTCTAAGAGCTGCCCTGATTGACGGCACGATTGACATCATTGCAACAGATCACGCGCCTCATCCGATTGAGGCAAAGGATTGCGAGTGGAGTGCTGCCGCTTTTGGAATGCTTGGCCTAGAAATTGCCGCTTCAGTAGCCCAAGAGGTTCTGATTGAAAGCGGCAAATCCTCATGGAAACGACTTACCGAGGTTCTTTCGCTAAACCCGGCGGAGATTGGTGGCGATTCTGAACAGGGCAAAGCAATACAAGTTGGCGCTATTGCCAACATCGCACTGATCAACCCGGTGGCCAAACGTAAAGTTGTTGCAGACACAGCCTCTAAATCAAAGAATTCCCCATACATTGGCCTTGAACTTCCAGGTCAGGTTGTTCATACCATTTACCGCGGTTTTTTTACTGTCAAGGACGGCAAGCTTGCCAAGGCAGGAAGAAACTAATGAGTAAAAACCTGATGGCAGTAATAAGCGCGGCAATATTTTTCTTGCTCTTGTTTTTTGCAATAAGAAGTTGGCGAAATAGAGTCGCTCGTCAATCGGCTTCAATTAGTGAACCGCTTGAGGCTCTCGAATTTTTTGGTGAACCACTTGAATCTGCGAAAGTTTTCTACGTTGCCACAACCTACGCACTGAACCATCTAGAGCGAATCGCAGCCTACGGTCTAGGAAGCAGAGGCAATGCACAAGTGATTGTTTTCACTGGGGGGATTTTGATAGTTCGAAATGGTGAACGCCCTCTAGCAATTGACAAGTCAAGCATTCAAAAGATTGGCGCTGGTCAGGTAGCAATCGATAAAGCCGTGGAAAAGGATGGTCTAATTCAAGTTGATTGGATTCAAGATTCAACCTCCCTAACCACTCATCTTCGCGTCATTGACTCTGCCGAAAGAGACGCCATTATTTCAAGCATTTCAAGCATCATCATGAAAGAGGAAACAAAATGAGCCAAGCACTTCTAGTTCTTGAAGACGGTCGAGTCTTCAATGGTGTGTCCTACGGAGCAGAGGGTAAGACCCTTGGTGAAGTTGTTTTCGCAACAGGAATGACCGGATACCAAGAGACTCTTACTGATCCTTCATATGCTGGGCAAATTGTTGTTCAAACCGCACCTCACATTGGCAATACCGGAGTTAACGCGCGAGACGAGGAATCAAGGAAAGTTTGGGTAGAGGGTTATGTGGTTAGAGATCCTTCACGAATTGTTTCCAACTTTCGAGCGGAAAAGTCATTAGCTGAAGAACTAACTAAGTTTGGTGTTGTCGGTATCTCGGGAATTGATACTCGTGCACTTACCAGGCACCTTAGAACAGCTGGCTCAATGCGCGGTGGAATTTTCTCTGGTGAAGCATCTAAGCAACCAATTGAGGCTCTTATTGCTGAGGTTAACTCGGCAAGCAGAATGAAGGGCCTCTCACTAAGTGATGCTGTCACTACTTCAGAAACGTACACCGTCAAGGCACAAGGAGAAAGACTTGGCAAAGTAGCAATTGTTGACCTAGGCATTAAGAAATCAACCATCGAGCACATGTCAGCCCGTGGACTTGAAGTGCAGATATTTCCATCAAAAGTTGATGCCCAGACCCTGTTAGAGGCTAAACCAGATGCTGTCTTCTATTCCAACGGCCCAGGCGACCCTGAAGCCGCCGGTGACCAAGTGGCTGTGCTTCGCGAGATCTTGAAGGCAAAAGTTCCGTTCTTCGGAATTTGCTTTGGTAACCAACTACTGGGGCGAGCTCTTGGTTTTGAAACATATAAGTTGCCCTTCGGCCACCGTGGTATCAACCAACCCGTACTGGATCGTAAAACCGGCAAGGTAGAAGTAACTGCCCACAATCACGGCTTTGCTGTAAAAATTGACGGTGGTCCAGAGGTTCAAAGCCCTTCGGGTTTCGGTCGCGTGAGTATTAGCCATGTTTCCTTGAACGACGACTGTGTTGAGGGGCTCGAGTGTCTAGACATTCCAGCCTTCTCTGTTCAGTATCACCCTGAGGCGGCCGCAGGGCCACACGATTCAAATTACCTATTCGACCGCCTGGTTGAACTAATCAAGACAAATAAGGTGGCTAAGTAATGCCAAAACGTTCAGACATTCAAAGCGTTCTCGTTATCGGATCTGGGCCAATCGTAATTGGCCAAGCTTGCGAGTTTGACTATTCCGGAACTCAAGCATGTCGTGTGCTTAGAGCCGAAGGAATCAGAGTTATTTTGGTGAACTCAAATCCAGCAACAATCATGACAGACCCTGATTTTGCAGATGCCACATACATTGAGCCCATCACACCAGAGGTGATTGAGTCAATAATCATCAAAGAGAAGCCAGACGCAATTTTGCCAACGCTGGGCGGGCAAACTGCCTTGAACGCAGCAATGGCACTTCACGAGCTGGGTATTTTAGAGAAATACAACGTTGAGCTTATTGGCGCCAAAGTGGATGCAATTAAAAAGGGTGAAGATCGCCAAATTTTCAAACAATTAGTTCTCGAAGCCGGTGCCGATGTTGCTAAGTCAGTAATCTGTTCGACCGTTGACGAGTGTCTTGATGCTGTAGCTGAACTTGGCTATCCGCTTATGGTTCAACCTTCTTTCACAATGGGTGGTTTGGGTTCTGGATTCGCACACGATGAAGAAGAACTTCGTCGTATCTGTGAATCAGGATTGCAAGCATCGCCGGTTACCCAGGTGCTTCTTTCAGAGTCAATCCTTGGCTGGAAAGAATACGAACTTGAATTGATGAGAGATACTAACGACAACTGTGTTGTGGTTTGTTCAATTGAAAACGTTGACCCAGTTGGTGTTCACACCGGAGATTCAATCACCGTAGCTCCGGCACTTACGCTAACTGACCGCGAGTATCAGAATCTGCGCGACATCAGCATAGATATTATTCGTGCGGTGGGTGTTGACACCGGTGGCTGCAACATTCAATTTGCAGTAGATCCTGCCAATGGGCGCGTCGTTGTAATTGAGATGAATCCAAGGGTTAGTCGCTCATCTGCATTGGCGTCAAAAGCAACCGGATTTCCAATTGCAAAAATTGCCGCAAAACTAGCCATTGGATACACACTTGATGAAATTCCTAACGACATAACCAGAGTCACCCCAGCTAGCTTCGAACCGACTCTTGATTACATTGTTGTTAAGGTTCCGCGCTTTGCGTTCGAGAAATTCCCGGCGGCAAACAACACCCTAACCACCACCATGAAATCTGTTGGTGAGGCCATGGCAATTGGCAGAAACTATTCTCAAGCCTTACAAAAGGCGCTTCGCAGCCTTGAAAAACGAGGCTCTTCTTTTCACTGGGATGGTCCAATTGGAAACAAGGGCGAGCTTCTTGAAGCAATCAAGAGACCTACCGACGGTCGCATCGTTTTGGTGCAGCAGGCACTTCGTGCAGGAGCCACCGCTGAACAGGTCTTTGATTCAACCAAAATAGACCCTTGGTTCATTGACCAAATTGTCCTCATAAACGAAGTAGCTGACGACGTTGCGAAGGCCCCAAGCTTGGACGCCGTAGTTATAAAAAACGCAAAAGAGCACGGCTTTAGTGATGCTCAAATTGCACAACTAAGAGGTCTTAGCGAAGCCGAAGTTCGAGCCATGAGACACGCTTTGAACCTTAGACCGGTGTTTAAAACTGTTGACACCTGTGCTGGAGAATTTCCTGCAGAAACCCCATATCACTACAGCACCTATGAGCAAGAGACAGAGGTTGCTCCTTCTGACAGAAGGAAAGTAGTAATTCTTGGCTCAGGGCCAAACCGCATTGGGCAAGGAGTTGAGTTTGACTACAGTTGCGTTCATGCATCCTTCGCCCTTTCTGACGCAGGCTTCGAAACCATCATGATCAACTGCAACCCAGAAACCGTATCTACCGATTACGACACTTCAGATCGTCTTTATTTTGAACCACTAACACTTGAAGACGTCTTAGAGGTTATACATGCCGAGCAGCAAAGCGGGGAACTAGTTGGCGTAGTTGTTCAGCTAGGCGGTCAAACCGCACTTGGGCTTGCCAAAGGATTACAAGACGCAGGAATTCCTATTTTAGGAACCACGCCAGAAGCGATTGACCTGGCTGAAGAGCGTGGGCTTTTCTCTAAGATTCTTGAAGATGGAGACCTGCTTGCACCAGCAAATGGAACAGCGCTAAACCTTGCAGAGGCCGAGGTAATTGCTGCAAGAATTGGCTACCCGGTTCTAGTTAGACCATCGTTCGTACTGGGTGGCCGCGGTATGGAAATTGTTTATGACCAAGCTGGAATTCGTGATTACTTTGACAGAATTTCAGACCAAGGAATCGTAGGGCCAAAACACCCGTTGCTGGTTGATCGTTTTCTTGACGATGCTATCGAGATTGACATCGATGCTCTTTTCGATGGAGAGACGCTTTACGTTGGTGGAGTGATGGAACACATTGAAGAGGCAGGCATACACTCTGGTGACTCAAGTTGCACCTTGCCTCCAATCACAATGAGTGACTCACAAATTGCCAGGGTGCGCGAAGCAACTCTCAAGATTGCCCAGGGAATAGGTGTTCGAGGCCTTCTTAATGTTCAGTTCGCCTTGGCGGCAGACGTTCTTTATGTTCTAGAGGCAAACCCACGCGCGTCCAGAACTGTTCCCTTTGTATCAAAGGCTCTTGGCATTACGTTAGCTAAGGCAGCATCATTGGTAATGGTTGGAAGAACTATCAAGAGTCTTATCGCCGATGGTCATCTACCTGAGAAAGACGGCACCTACATTCCAGCCGGTGCTCCTATTGCAGTGAAAGAGGCCGTTCTTCCATTCAAGCGATTCGCTACCAAAGATGGAAGATTCGTTGACTCGCTCCTTGGCCCAGAGATGCGCTCAACCGGCGAAGTGATGGGAATTGACGTTGACTTTCCTAAGGCATTTGCCAAGAGTCAATCTGCGGCAGGCAGCGCCTTGCCAACTTCTGGAAGCATTTTCATTTCGGTGTCAGACAGAGATAAGCCGCAGGTTATTCTTCCGGTTCGAAGACTTCAGCAGTTGGGATATAAAGTTCTTGCTACCAGCGGAACTGCTGCCATTCTGGCCAGACACGGAATTGAAGTTCAGGTGGTGCGCAAGCACACCGATGACAATTCAGTAGCGGATGGTCCGACAATTGTTGAATTGATTACAGCAGGCAAAATTGATGTCGTGGTAAATACGCCGTCTGGTTCAAGTGCTAGAAAAGATGGATACGAGATTCGTGCGGCAACTACCGCGGCAGATAAGGCGATTTTCACAACAATTGCGCAATTATCCGCTGCTATCGGCTCTTTCGAAGAGGTAATTGCTGGGCCCTTTGCAGTAAAGTCTCTGCAAGATCACGCTTACGACAGGGCGGCTGCACTTGCCGACTAACTTTGGAGTTTCGCTTAGCGCCGCCTTTCAGAAATACGGCCAACTATGCGTAGGTATAGACCCGCACGCTCAGCTCCTAGCTGAATGGGGCCTAGAAGACAATGTCGCCGGACTTGAAAAGTTCTCGAACTTGGTTCTTGATGCTGCTGTTGGAAACGTTGGGATCATAAAGCCTCAAGTTTCATTCTTCGAGCGCCACGGTTCAGCCGGCTTTGCGATACTCGAGAAGCTCGCAGAAAAGGCTGCGGTAACAGACCTCGTTGTAATTATGGATGCAAAACGAGGAGACATCGGCACGACAATGTCTGCCTATTTTGACGCCTGGTTAGGCCAAAATGCGCCTTTCGTTTGCGATGCACTCACAGTTTCCCCATACCTAGGCTTTGATTCGCTTTCAGAAACTATGGCTGGCTGCCTTGAGAGGGGAAAAGGCTTATTCGTTCTATCTGCAACATCAAATCCTGAAGGCGCCAAGGTTCAACGGGCGACTAATAGTGGGCAAACCATTGCAGCACAGATTTGGGAATCTTTACAAAAAATAAATAGAGTTACCGCCGCGCCAAATGCAGCACTTGGATCATTCGGGGCTGTATTGGGAGCAACCCTTAACCTGGCAAATTTTGGTCTTCAGTCACTTCAAATTGAAACCTCGGCTGCTGCAACTCCTATTCTTGCCCCCGGTTTTGGCGCGCAAGGAGCGGAACTAACGGCAACAAGGCAACTTTTTGGCGCCAGTGCGGATCAGGTTATTCATTCTGTGTCACGAAGCGTGTTGCAGGCTGGGCCCAACGGTCTCATCCCTGCTATCTCTTTAGCCAAGGCAGAGCTGCGCTCCGGCTTGGTAGAGGCATAGGATTAAAGCATGTCAGCACAGCTTGCCGTTATTGCAGGACCAACAGCCGTCGGTAAAGGAACCGTGGTCAGGCACATTATTGAAAACTTTCCGAACATTCATCTCTCAGTGTCGGCTACCACAAGAGCACCAAGACCAGGCGAGATTGACGGTGTTCACTATTATTTTTTGACACACGAACAGTTTGATCAGATGATTGCTGCCGGCGATATGCTCGAATATGCCGAAGTGCACGGTAACAACAAGTACGGCACCCCTCGAAAGCCAGTAGAAGCAGCACTGGGCAGGGGAGAGCTAGTGATTCTTGAGATTGACATTCAGGGTGCAAGACAGGTGAAACAATCCATGCCGGCAGCCAGAACCATCTTTGTTGCCCCTCCATCGTGGGAAGAACTTGTTCGCAGGCTAACCGGCAGAGCCACTGAAACCCCTGAAGAACAAGCAAAGCGCTTAGAAACCGCCAAGATAGAGCTAGCCGCTAAAGATGAGTTTGATTTCACCGTTATAAACGATGATGTAGCCAGATGTGCCTCTGAAGTCGTAGAATTGACAAAGGCGTAGCGGTTTTTCCCGCCAACTCATTCAAAACAACAGAAGGTCGAATCATGTCTGAAAAGCTAGAAGGAATCGTTTCTCCAGCGATTGACAACCTAATCAGCAAGGTTGATTCAAAGTATGAGCTAGTGATCTTTGCATCAAAGCGCGCTCGTCAGATCAATGACTATTACTCAGCGTTGCATGAGGGCAGCTTGTTCAACAACGTTGGACCACTAGTTGATGCAACCGTTGATGAAAAGCCACTCACAATCGCTATGCACGAGATTGACCAGAACAAACTTCAGAAGCACGCCACAGAATAAACCAGTTGAAGTTTTGACTTCAATTTAGGCAAAGGCAATATCTATGCGTGTCTTATTGGGCATAACAGGTGGAATAGCCGCCTATAAAGCAACTGGCATTATTCGACTTCTAACCGAAGCCGGTCATACCGTAAAAGTTCTACCGACTCAAAACGCCCTTAGATTTATTGGTGCCACTACTCTAGAAGCACTCTCACATAATGCTGTAGACCCAGGTCTTTACACCGATGTATCAGATGTAAAACATATTGCATTGGCCCAAGAGGCGGATTTGATTATTGTTGCGCCAGCTTCGGCATCTTTTCTTGCAAGGTATGCCTCAGGCCTTGCAGATGATCTACTTGGAAATGTGTTGCTTGCAACTAAATCACCAGTGGTTGTGGCACCCGCAATGCATACAGAAATGCTGCAGCACGAAGCTACCCAAGCTAACATTTCAACACTTGAATCCCGAGGTGTGCTGATTATTCAACCTGCCACGGGCCGCCTTACTGGAGTTGACAGCGGTCCAGGAAGGCTTCCGGAGCCTCAAGACATTGTCGATGCAGCACTGGCCGCGTTAGATGCGCAGGATTTACGCGGAAAAAGAATTTTAATCACGGCCGGTGGTACACAAGAAAACATTGACCCGGTTCGTTTTATAGGCAACCGCTCATCAGGTAAGCAGGGCATCGCCTTGGCGCAAGCTGCGCAGGCAAGAGGCGCTGAGGTTAAAGTTATATCCGCAAATTTAGATGATTTGCCTGCTTCATTGAAGAACACCGAACACATTCAGACTGCAAAGCAACTTAGCGATGCTGTCCTTAGTCAAGCTATGAATTGGGATTGCCTCATCATGGCAGCCGCTGTTTCTGACTATCGGGTCTCAAGTGAATCTTTAATCAAACTTAAAAAATCCGATCTTGGCCCTAACCTTGCGCTTGATTTGATTGCAAACCCCGATATTCTTGCTGAAAGCGTGAAGCAACTGTCGGCATCAAATTCTGAAACAATCACCGTTGGCTTTGCCGCTGAAACCGTGCTTGATAATTCGGAAGCCAAATCGCTTGAAGATCTTGCTCGACAAAAGCTTGCATCGAAAGGTTGCACGATAATTGTTGCCAACAATGTGGCCAACGGACAAGTCTTCGGCAAAGACACCAACTCGGTTCTCATTCTCACAAAAAAGGGCGGGGCTTTCTCTGCCAGCGGAACAAAGAGGCTG
>JBDLUH010000037.1:0-10284 GCA_039805425.1 Actinomycetota bacterium | reverse complement strand
CGAATTATTCCTGAAAACGGGCGTCGCTCGGTGCGGGCCATCGAAATTATCACGCTAACCGGCGAACCGTTTGCAGCAGCTTTACCTGACGAGCCAGAAGATTGGCAACCTGTATTAGAAATCGGCATCAACGGCCCGCGAGAAGATCTTGTTCAGCGGCTAGATCAGCGCGTGCACAAGATGTGGCAACAGGGCCTGGTAGAAGAGGCCCGCAGCTTGATTCCACTTGGCGTGCGTGAGGGAAAGACCTCGTCTCGAGCTATTGGTTACGCGCAGGCTCTTGCGCAGATTGATGGAACCATGACACAGGAGCAAGCCATAGCCGACACAGTTCGTCTAACTCAAAAATATGCCCGCCGGCAAATGTCTTGGTTTCGAAGAGATTCCAGAATCAATTGGCTTGAATACACAGACCCCAAGGCGAACTCGCAGGCGTTATCGCTAGTGCGCAATTGGCTATCCCTTTAGGCTTGAGAAATGACAAATTTGATTTCGTTTACCAAGGGGCATGGTACCGGCAATGATTTTGTGCTGTTGCTCGACCCTGCTGGAGAAATCAACGTTACTCCTGAGCAAATTGCAAAAATTTGTGACCGCCACTTTGGAATTGGCGCTGATGGCTTCATTCGTGTAATCAAATCTGAGCACCACCCTTATGGTCAAAAGATTCTGGCAGAGGAACCAACTGCGGTTTGGTTTATGGATTACTACAACGGTGATGGCAGTGTTGCTGAAATGTGCGGAAACGGAACTCGTGTTTTCGCTCGCTACCTGACCGAGCGTGGAATCGTAGAGCTTAAAGACGGCGAGACTTTGTCAATTGGTACCCGAGCTGGCGTCAAAGACTTACAGCGAAACATGTCCGGGTTTGCGGTTGATCTTGGTCGTTGGAAACTTGACGGGCCTGAAGCTTTGATTCATGCCGCTGGTATTGAAGTAGCGCGCCCTGGAGTTGGAATCAACGTGGGTAACCCTCACTATGTGGTTGCGCTTGCATCGCCTGCTGAATTGGACGAACTTCAACTTCATGAAGCTCCAAGAATTGAACCGGCTCCAGCGCTTGGCGCCAATGTTGAATTTGTAGTACCCGCCGAACCCATGGTTAAAGATGGCGTTGGCCACATAACAATGCGCGTCTTTGAAAGAGGCGTTGGTGAAACTCTTTCTTGTGGAACTGGAATTTGCGCAGCGGCGTTAGCAACCCGTCACTGGGCAGGGGCAGGAGCTCCAAATATCTGGCAGGTTACCGTTCCCGGCGGAACACTTGGTGTTCGCATGTTTGCAACTGAAGACGGTGAACATGTTGGCTTGAGTGGAGCCGCTGAACTTGTCTTCGATGGAGTCTTAGACCTAGACAACCTTAGGTAGGTTGGGCGGTAGTTATTTATTTCTTACCCGCAAGACCCTAAATGATTTTGCTGTATCAACTCTTAGCGTTGAAAAATTCTGAGGTAACTCTGCTTCTAACCATCGGTGCAAAGAATCGGCACCAAGATTTTTCTGAACCACCAGGTAGGCGTCTGCGTCAGTTTCTAGTTTTGGCAACCAGGTAAGTAGTATTTCGTGCAAAATTTCTTTACCCACGCGAATTGGTGGGTTAGACCATATTCCGCTGAACTTTAAATCACGAGGAACTTCATCTGGCTTTGCGCATTTAATGTTTCTAAGCCCCAAGCGCTTAGCGTTTGCGGCGGTCAATTCAAGTGACCGTTCATTTACATCTATGGCCCAAATCGTGGCTTTGGGTGAACGAGAGGCCAACGATAAAGCAATGGGTCCCCAGCCGCAGCCAATGTCTAAAATGTTGCCGCCTGCAGGAGCCTGCTCTATGTGCGCCAACAGCACGTTGGTTCCCTGATCAATGTGATCAGGGCTAAAGACGCCACCGGCGGTGTTCAGGATCACTTCTTGACCGTTTATGGTCACAGTGATTTCTTTTGGCCTGTAATCGCTGGCTGGGGTCTCAGAAAAGTAATGTTCTGAGGACATAGCGAAACACTATTACAGATGAGCAAACTAGTGTTAGTTGCGTGAATGAAGAAGAGAAAGACCAGCCCTCTTTCACTCATGGCACCTCTAGAGGCGATGAGGTGGTCGAGCGTATCTTGCGTCGCGGTGAGCGCGCAGAGGCCCTTGGTGCCGCTGAGACCCATGGCTATAGCAACACAGATGGCGACCAGTTTGAACGTGAAGACCGTTCTGCTCTTAAGCGGGTCGCGGGTCTTTCAACAGAGCTTCAAGACATCACCGATGTTGAATATCGCCAGCTTCGCCTCGAGAAGGTAATCCTGATAGGCATCTGGGGTTCAAATACTTTGCTAGATGCAGAGAACTCACTTCGTGAACTCGCGGCACTCGCCGAAACAGCTGGAGCAACTGTGCTTGATGGCCTGCTTCAAAGACGAGCAAATCCAGATCCGGCAACTTTCCTAGGTAAGGGCAAGGCGCAAGAGCTTAAGCAATTGGTTGCGGCCGCTGAGGCAGATACCGTAATCGCCGACACGGAGCTTGCCCCAAGCCAGCGCCGTGCACTCGAAGACGTAATTAACGTAAAGGTCATCGATAGAACCGCCGTGATCCTGGATATTTTTGCCCAGCATGCCAAAAGCCGAGAGGGTAAAGCTCAGGTAGAGCTAGCCCAGCTTGAATATCTTTTGCCTCGACTTCGTGGTTGGGGTGAATCAATGTCTCGTCAGGCGGGTGGTCAGGCCGCAGGTGGTGTCGGCATGGGTTCTCGTGGCCCC
The DNA here is from genome assembly GCA_039805425.1 of Actinomycetota bacterium. Taxonomy (GTDB): domain Bacteria; phylum Actinomycetota; class Actinomycetes; order Actinomycetales; family Microbacteriaceae; genus Rhodoluna. The sequence goes on along the minus strand of JBDLUH010000037.1, from coordinate 7,540 downwards.
GGTGAAACCAAAATCGAACTAGACCGCCGACGCATTAACACGCGTATGGCAAAGTTGCGCAAGCAAATCGCGGCAATGAAACCAGCTCGTGAAACCAAGCGGGCAAACCGTGACCGCAATTCAATTCCTGCGGTTGCGATTGCTGGTTACACGAATGCTGGTAAATCTTCTTTGCTGAACCGAATGACTCAGGCCGGAGTGCTTGTGCAAAACGCTCTTTTTGCAACGCTTGATCCCACAGTTCGAAAAGCAAAGACTCCCGATGGCCGCGACTTCACCTTCGCCGATACGGTGGGCTTCGTGCGAAACCTGCCACATCAACTAGTCGAGGCATTTCGCTCAACGCTTGAAGAAATAGCGGGCAGCGATCTAATTGTGCACATCGTTGATGCATCCCATCCAGATCCATCTGGGCAAATTGCAACAGTCAGAAATGTAATTGGTGAGGTCGGCGCTAGAAATATTCCTGAGTTGATTGTTTTCAACAAAATTGACCTCGCTGATGAAACTCAGCGCATGGCTCTTCGCGGCATGGAGCCCGGTTCAATAGGTGTTTCCGCCAGAACGGGTGAGGGCATCGAAGAGCTGATGCAAGTTATCGCAGCATTATTGCCAGAACCAAACGTAGAAGTTGCAGCGCTGATTCCGTATGACAGAGGAGATCTGGTTTCGCGTCTGCATCTAAACAGCAGGATTATGGTTTTGGATTATCGCGAAGGTGGAACCTTTATTAGAGCGATGGTGAAGCCAGAGATGGCCGCTGAGCTCAGCGACTACCGAGTTATTGTTTAGAAAAATTAAACGGATCTAAGAACCGCTACAACTTTTCCGAGAATTACAGCATGGTCACCAAGAATCGGCGCGAACTCAGAGTTTCTTGGCAGCAACCAGGTGTGCCCATCTTGCTGCTTAAAAGTCTTTACGGTCGCTTCGTCTTCTAACAGAGCGGCCACGATGTCACCATTTTCGGCGGTCTGCTGTTGGCGCACAACAACCCAGTCGCCATCGCAAATTGCTGCATCGATCATTGATTCACCAACCACCTTCAAAAGAAACAGGTCACCCTTTCCTACGAGTTGGCGGGGTAGGGGGAATATTTCTTCAACGTTTTGCTCGGCGGTGATTGGTCCACCAGCGGCGATTCTTCCAACCATGGGAACCATTGCAGCATCACCGATAGGGGTTGGGTTCTCTGCCACCTGGCCGTCAAGACCTTCCCAACCGGCAACCTCAATTAGTACGTCTATGGTGCGCGGGCGCTTTGGGTCTCGGCTGATGTAGCCGGCGAGCTCAAGTTGGTTTAGCTGGTGACTAACGCTGGCAGGTGAGGAAAGACCAACCTCTTCGCCAATTTCGCGCATGCTTGGCACGTAGCCGCGGTCTGCTTTGGATCGCTGGATGGTCTGAAGAATGCGCTCCTGCATAGGGCTCAAGCTCGAGGCACGACGTGTTTGACGCTTGCCGTCCTTTTCTACCTGCTCGTCCATTTCAAGGCCTTTCGTGCGTTGTCGGTGGGCTTGCTTATATAAGCCCACAATCGAAACTGTATTCGCTATTTTTAGCAAAATCAAACACATTTTCGAATATTTGACAAAATACTTGACAAAATGTCGGTGGGTCTGCGTATTCTTGTTCTAGAAGCGAACAGTTGTTCGAACAGAAAGGTAAAAAGATGTCTCAAGTCCCAGCAGCACGTAAGTTCTTCCGCAGTGCAGTTATTGTGGCTATCGCCGCTACCAGCGTCTTTGGCTTTGTTTCAACTGCAGCAGCAAATAATTCATCCGCAAATCCAGCAAAGTTCGAATACGTTACGATTCAGGCCGGTCAAACCCTATGGGATCTTGCCGAACAGGTAGCCCCAAACTCAAACCCTCAAGACTGGATGCAAGACGTAGTCAACCTAAACGGTCTAACCTCAACAGACCTAAAGCCCGGCCAAAGACTCGCCCTTCCTTAGCTTCCAACTGGTTGCAGCCAGCAAACTTCCCACTTGCGAATAAATCCTGTTCCAGCTGGCAATCAGCTGGGCAGGTAACCTAGTCAGGTGACTAATCTCTCAGACCTTCCAATCCGTGACGACCTAAAAGGCCGCACCCCCTATGGCGCACCACAGTTGAATGTGCCGGTTGCGTTGAATGTCAATGAGAACACTCACCGCATTCCTGAAGATGTAGCTGTAGATATCATCGGGCGACTTGCAGCCGCAGTTTTAGACATTAATCGCTACCCAGATCGTGAATTTATGTCGCTACGCACCGCGTTAGCAGAATACTTGGGCTCCGGTCTGAAGCCTGAAAACATTTGGGCGGCTAACGGATCAAACGAAGTGCTGCAGCACATCTTCCAAGCCTTTGGTGGCCCTGGCCGCTCCTCACTGGGCTTTGGGCCTACTTATTCCATGTATGGGCTTATCGCTCAAGGAACCGGCACAAGTTACGTAGATGCGCCAAGACTTGATCGCTACGAGTTAACCCCTCAGCACGTTCAAGAGGCAATCTTCCAGCACAAGCCAAATATTGTGATGCTCTGTTCTCCAAACAACCCAACTGGTACGCCGCTAAGCCTCAGCTGCATCGAGGCAGCCTATGAAGCAGTAAGTCAAGCAACCGGTGGAATTGTGGTGGTTGACGAGGCTTACGCCGAATTCGCTGGCAATGCAGAGTCCAGCGCAGTTAGCCTTCTCGAGGGTCGTGAAAGGCTTTTGATTTCTAGAACTATGAGCAAGGCTTTCGCTTTTGCTGGAGCAAGAGTCGGCTACCTTGCAGCAGATGCAGCCGTAATTGATGCTCTTCGCTTGGTGCGCTTGCCGTATCACCTGAGCGCATTTACTCAGGCTGCCGCAGAAGCCGCTCTAGATCATTCACAGACCATGCTCGCCACGGTTGACGACATTAGGTATCAGCGCGATCGCATTGTGTTGGAGCTAAAGGAACTTGGTCTAGATCCGTACCGGTCAGATTCAAACTTTGTTCTCTTCGGTGGCTTGGCTGATCCGACGGCTGTTTTTGAAGCTCTGCTTGCAAAAGGTGTGTTGGTTAGAAATGTTGGAATTCCTGGAACCTTGCGCGTGAGTGCAGGTACCGAAGCAGAGACCTCGGCTTTCTTAGAAGCTCTTCGTCAAGTTCTCAAAAAATAGTCATTCGCTAGGATTGACTAAACAAACATCGCATTCGCGAAAGGCAATTCCATGAGCCGTACTGCAACATTGCAACGCAAGACCTCCGAGTCATCAATTGAGCTAAGCCTCAACCTTGACGGAACCGGTCGCGCCGACATTTCAACATCGGTGCCCTTTTTCGACCACTTGCTAACTGCATTTGCAAAGCACTCACTTATAGACCTTGGCATTCGTGCCACCGGTGATACTCACATAGATGTTCACCACACCGTTGAAGACACTGCCATCGTGTTGGGTCAGGCAATTAAGCAGGCACTTGGTGACAAGTCGAAGATTGGTCGCTACGGAGATGCAACTGTTCCACTTGACGACGCTTTGGCGCGTGCAGTGGTTGATGTGTCCGGGCGCCCTTACCTGGTGCACACCGGCGAACCTGCAGGTTTTGAATATCACTTGATCGGTGGACACTTCACCGGCTCAATGATTCGTCACGTATTTGAGGCAATCTCGTTGAACGCCGGAATCACGGTTCACGTCACTGTGCTCGATGGTCGTGACCCACACCACATTGCCGAAGCTGAATTCAAAGCATTCGCTCGTGCATTCCGTAAAGCTGTTGAATTCGATGCGCGCGTTGAGGGAATTCCTTCAACCAAGGGCGCACTTTAATGCGGGAGCAAATGTGAGTTCACCCCGCGTAGTCGTTTTAGATTACGGCAGCGGTAACGTTCACTCAGCAGCTAAGGCGCTCGCCGAAGCCGGCGCAAATGTGGAACTTACTCGCGACCGTGATGCTGTTTTAAACGCTGACGGTCTTTTGGTTCCAGGTGTAGGGGCGTTCGCTGCCGTGATGGATCAATTGAACGCAATCAATGCCGGTGAGTTGATTGATAAAAGACTTGTTGCGGGTAAGCCGGTAATGGGTATTTGTGTTGGCTTGCAGGTAATGTTCGAGCTTGGTGTGGAGCACGGGCTCGAAACAGTTGGGTTAGGTCAATGGCCAGGAAAAGTAGAAAAACTTGATGCACCAGTTCTGCCTCACATCGGCTGGAACACGGTAGAAGCTGCCAAGAAATCAAATCTTTTTTCTGGAATTGAGCATGAGCGTTTTTATTTTGTGCACTCATACGGAGTTAAGAATTGGGAGTTAGTTGTTGACGGCCCATTAGCGGCGCCAAAAGTTACTTGGGCAGATTACGGAGGCAAATTTGTAGCCGCCGTAGAAAACGGACCATTATCAGCAACTCAATTTCACCCAGAAAAATCTGGCCAGGCTGGAATCAAACTTCTTAGCAACTGGCTCGGAACTTTTTAGTTAGGAAACAAAATGTCAAAGTATCTTGAACTTCTTCCTGCGGTTGATGTTGCCGATGGAAAAGCTGTACGCCTTACCCAAGGCGAGGCCGGTTCAGAAACCGATTACGGCAGCCCCATGGAAGCTGCCCAGACTTGGATTAATGCCGGTGCAGAATGGATTCACTTAGTAGATCTAGACGCGGCTTTTGGCCGCGGAGATAATCGGGCAGTAATTCGCGAAGTTGTTGACTCGGCAAAAACCCAACTTGGGCGCGGAGTGAAAATTGAACTTTCGGGTGGCATTCGTGATGACGCATCTCTAGAAGCGGCATTAGAAGCTGGAGCAACCCGAGTCAACCTTGGTACCGCTGCGCTAGAAAACCCTGAGTGGACTGAAAAAGTTATTGCAAAATTCGGCGACGCAATAGCCGTTGGGCTTGATGTTCGTGGCACAACACTTGCTGCGCGTGGCTGGACTCGCGAGGGCGGAGACCTATGGGAGGTCCTTGCTCGACTTGAAGATGCAGGTTGCCCTAGATACGTAGTGACTGACGTCACAAAAGATGGAACGTTAAGAGGGCCAAATATCGAGTTGCTTCGCGAGGTGATGCAGCGCACCAACAAGCCTGTGGTTGCCTCTGGTGGAATTTCCTCACTGCAAGATATTCGCGATTTGCGTGATCTGGTAGGCGAAGGCCTTGAAGGTGCAATCCTTGGCAAGTCACTCTACGCGGGAAAGTTCACCCTCGAAGAAGCTTTAGCTATCGCGAACGCGTAAACATGAAAAGTCACGACCACAAACACGTTAATCAGGATCCTCTTGCAGATTCTGCAGGTGTGCCTTGGGGGGGTCGTGCGTTTAATGAGAATCCGTTTGCCGACGATGATGGATCTGCGCGGCCAGAACTTATCGAAGCGATTTTTGAATTTCACCAAACTCTAAATCCGGCAAAAGTTTTTTCTGAGTTTTCTAAAGCGCGAGTTCTAATTCCGCTACTTGCCGACCTCGGCGAATCTGGCGAAGGTGCCCACGGTCAAACCGTTGACAAGAGTGCAGAACTTTCAATTGTTAATGTTTCAACTCCGGATGACCAGGTTGGGCTTCCGGTGTTTAGCTCTGTTGAGGCAATGCAGCGCTGGAACCCTATTGCTAGGCCGGTTCCGAGTGACGCTGTTAAAGTTGCCCTTGCTGCGGCAAGCGAAGGCAACACTCGAATAATTCTTGATCCTGGCTCCGAAACTGAATTCGCATTTCGTCGAAATGCAATTGCCGCCCTGGCTCAACAAAAATTTTGGGTGCATCCAATGCATGACGAAGATGTCATCGATGCCATTGGCGCAGGAGTTGAAGACAGCGAACCAATTTCGGCAATCGGTGTTGGCACGGCAGACCCGCAGTCGCGGCTGGCCGGGCCAGAGGTCAAGGTTGAACTTCAAGTTAAGCGCGGGTTGACCAAAGCAGAACTTGAGCAGGTGCTTCAGCGCGTCACAGCCAATTGGGCTGCAAACGAGGTGATCACATCGTCAGTCGATTCAATGACCATCGTGGTCAAGCCGATTGAATAGAACGATTGCTAATTAACCGGTCCGGTGAATTTTTCTCCTGGTCCGGCACCAGGTGCATCTTTAATTACTGATGCTTCGCGAAACGCCAGCTGCAAAGAGCGCAATCCATCTCGCAGTGGGCGAGCGTGGTGATCACCGATATCGGCCGCCGCGGCAGTCACTAATCCGGCAAGCGCGGTAATTAGTTTGCGCGCCTCGTCTAAGTCACCTTTCGCGCCATCTTCGCCGAGTCCGCATTGAATCGCTGCAGCGCTCATGAGGTGAACCGCTGTTGTTGTGATTACCTCAACAGCTGGCACTTCAGCAATGTCGCGTACCTGGTCAGCTACGTCTTTAAATTCGGCCAATCTGGGCTTCTCCTTTTGAATGGTTTCTGCTAGGCTAACCCATGGCTCCAAGGTTCGTCCTTGGTCAGAAGTGGATTCAATTCCCACCCGCGTCTACCGATTCAGTGCCCTTCAAAGCACATAGGTTGCCGGGTAAAGCTTTGAAACTTACGTTTCTGCACGTACAGGCTCCCGCCTGGAATGTGGCCACTTGCCTATTCCAGAGGAGTAACAGATCAGCGATCCCCGTATCAATGAGCGCATCCGCGTGCCAGAGGTTCGCCTCGTCGGCGCACAAGGTGAGCAAATTGGCGTTGTAAAAATTGAAGATGCCTTGCGCATGGCGCAGGAACAAGACCTAGACCTAGTCGAGGTTGCACCAACTTCAAAGCCACCAGTTGCAAAGCTAATGGACTTCGGCAAATTCAAGTATGAAGCTGCCCAAAAAGTCCGAGAAGCTCGCAAAAATCAGGTAAACACCATTCTTAAGACCGTTCGTTTCGGCCTAAAGATTGATGACCACGATTACGGCACAAAGCGCGGTCAGATCACTAAATTCCTCAAGGCAGGTGACAAAGTCAAGGTGATCGTGGTTTTCCGCGGTCGCGAGCAGTCTCGCCCAGAAATGGGTATCAAGTTGCTTCAGAAGCTAGCTGAAGAAGTCGCTGAGTTGGGTGTTGTCGAGTCGAATCCTTCGATTGACGGACGCAACATGGTGATGGTTATCGGCCCGCTAAAGAACAAGGCTGATGCCAAGGCAGAAGCCAAAAAAGCAGCTGAAAAGGCGGCAAAAGCCACCGTCAGCTCGGAACAGCCAAAAGAGTCGGCGCCTGCAGAGGCAGCCGAAAACACGAAGTCGGCAGCAGCAGAAGCTGCCGAGTAGAAAAACAGGAGATAGCAATGCCAAAGCAGAAGACCCACTCGGGCGCCAAGAAGCGTTTCCGCTTCACCGGTAGCGGCAAGATCATGAAGCAGCAGATCAACATGCGCCACAACCAGGAGCACATGTCAAACCGTCGCAAGCGTCGCCTAAACGTCGACCAGGTTGTTTCACCGGCCGACTACAAGACCCTCAAGACCCTACTCGGCAAGTAAACCGACCAATTTTTTAGGAGCAACAAATGGCAAGAGTAAAAAACGCGGTTAACGGTGCCAAGAAGCGTCGTACCGCTCTAGAGCGCGCCAAGGGTTACCGCGGCCAGCGTTCACGTCTTTACCGAATGGCTAAGCAGCA
>JBDLUH010000036.1:0-10477 GCA_039805425.1 Actinomycetota bacterium | reverse complement strand
CATTGCTCAGGTAGTTCGCGGTTTCGTAGATGGTGACGTAGTTCACGTAGATGGCAAGGTAGATGCTGCCAGCGATATTGAGACCATCAACACCGAGCTGATTCTGGCCGACATGGAAACTCTAGATAAGGCGCGCCCTCGCATTGAAAAAGAAGTAAAGGGCAAAAAGATGGAGCCGGCCGCTCTTGAAGCTATCGACGCCGCGCTCGCCGTATTAAACGACGGCAAGCCAATTTCATCTTCTGATGTAGACCTAACTCCAATTAGGGAACTTGGTCTTCTCACGGCAAAGCCCATCATTTACGTTTTCAACGTTGACGAGTCAATCCTGACTGACGCTGCAAAGAAGAAGGCCTTAGCCGACCTTGTGGCACCAGCCGAAGCCGTGTTCCTTGATGCCAAGGTCGAATCTGAGTTGATTGATCTATCGGTTGAAGAGGCCAATGAGCTACTTGCATCACTTGGCCAAGAAGAATCAGGTTTAGATCAGCTAGCTCGAATTGGTTTTGACACTCTTGGTCTGCAGACCTATCTAACCGTTGGCCCTAAAGAGGCACGTGCCTGGACCATCCACAAGGGCTGGACCGCACCGCAGGCAGCTGGTGTAATCCACACCGATTTCCAACGCGGATTCATCAAGGCCGAAATCGTTTCTTATGAAGACCTCATGTCTGCAGGTTCAATGGCAGATGCCAAGGCCGCCGGCAAGGTGCGTATGGAAGGCAAGGACTACGTCATGAAAGATGGCGACGTGGTTGAGTTCCGTTTCAACGTTTAGGAATCAAATGAACAGCACTGAACTTTATTATGTTGAGCGCGAATACGATGCCAACATTGATGAACTTTGGAACGCGTGGACATCTGCCGAAGCATTAGGGCAGTGGTACAGCCCAACTGAATTGTCAGTCGTGCCTGGATCGGTTGTAACAGAAAACCATATTGGCGGCCGCTGGGCCGTGGCCGTAGATGTTTCGGCTCATGGCTTCAACGCTTATTTCTGGGGTCGCTATAGCGAGTTTGAAACCAATAAGAAGTTAGTGCACACCCTTTGCTATAGCCAAGATGAAAATGAATTTCTAGCGCGAAACGACAATGTGCCTGCGCACACTATCGTGATTGATTTTGAAGAGCGCGATGGAAAATCTTGGTGCAAGTTCACTCAATTTGGAGAGATGCCAGCCGAGCAAGCCGAAATGTCAAGGCAGGGAATGCTCAGCTATTTTGATAATTTAGAAAGGTTTCTAAGCAAATGACAACCTCAAAGGTTTTTGAGTGGCTAGGCGTAGTCACAGCAATTCTTTATTCGCTTTTGGTTGCCTCAAATACCGGGCTTGAGTTTTTAGGTTTTGCACTGCTACTTACTTCTTCGGCATTGATTGGAATCTGGGCCTTTCGTGGAAAGCACAAAGGTATTTTGCTTCTTCAGTTCTTCTATGCAACAGCTGGAATCATTGGAATGGTTCGTTGGCAGTAAATCATGACAGTAATTGACGACTACCTAAAGAATGTTCCAGCTGATCAGCGCAAGTTGCTCGAAGAGCTTCGCAAAGAGATGCGCAAGCTCCTGCCCAATGCCGAAGAGGCAATCAGCTACGGTCTGCCTTGTTTCAAAGTTGATGGAAAAGTTGTTGGCGGTTTTGCTGCCAATAAAAACTTTTGCAGCTACTACCCATTTGCCGGCGCAACGCTTGGTCTTCTGAAGACTGAACTAGCAAACTATTCGCAGACCATGAGCGCGCTGCACTTCACCGCTGAAAAACCGCTGACTAAGAAAATCATCAAATTGCTTGTAGATACCAAATTGAAGCAAATACAAGAGGGATATCACGAAAAGAAGACCAAATAGGTCTTTAACAGCCATTCCACAGGGTTATTTGCATTTCGGGGCATAGGCTTCAGGTATGACCGTATTAGTCGGCCGACAGACGGTCTCCCAATTCACCGAGATTTTGCACCGCGTAAAAAACGCAGGTCTTCTCGCTAAAAAGCCAAGTTTTTATGTAGTTCGTCTAGCAGCCATCTCGGCAATCGCATCTGGTCTTTGGGTTGCGGGCGGTTTTGTTGGCGCCTTGGTAACTCAGCACTGGGCATGGATTTTTCTGGCTTTTCTAGTTGTTGGCCTATTGGGTGTTATGGCAGCGCAGTACGGCTTTATTGCTCATGAAGCGGCACATCGCCAAATTTTTAGAAGCAACAAATTAAATGACTGGTCTGGATTGATTCTGGCTAATCTATTCGCCGGTCTAAGTTATGGTTTCTGGCTTCGCAAGCACAACAAACACCACCAAAAGCCGAATCAAATCGGTGAAGACCCTGATATTGCAATTCGCGTTTTAGCTTTTACCCCTGAGGCCCGCGATGAGAAAAAAGGCGTTGAGCGTTGGTTCACCAATCGTCAGGGTTATCTGTTTCCGCTTTTGCTATTGTTCACAGGTTTTGACTTACTGCTAGACAGCTTGGCAAGTTTGAAGCGCAAAGATAGAAAAATCGGCACTCGTGCTGTTGAGTTTGGTCTGATGATGGTTCGTCAAACGGCACCGTATGTGATTTTGACTCTAATGTTTGGCTGGGCCTGGGCAATTGCTCTTTGGTTCTTCATGATGCTTATGTTTGGTTTCTTTATGGGTGCAGCTTTTGCCCCAAACCACAAGGGCATGCCTCTGGTGCCAAAAGACTCAAAGATAGATTTTTTTCAGCGCCAAGTTCTAACCAGTCGAAACATTCGAGGCAGCTGGCTAACAGACAACCTAATGGGTGGTTTGAACTATCAGGTTGAGCACCACTTATTCCCTTCGATGGCTAGACCAAACTTGGCAAAGGCGCACAAGATTGTTGTTGAATACTGTAAAGAAAATTCAATACCGCTAGTAGAGATGAACCTACTTTCGAGCTACATGGTTGTCATGCGCTATCTAAACGATGTTGGTCTCAGTAAGAATTCAGATCCTTTTGTTTGCCCAATGGTGGCAACTTTGAGACCAAGAAATTAATTTTTTATCACAACATAGTGAAGTAAGAAACCCCCTGGGCCAGTGGCCAGGGGGTTTCTTTTAATCCTTATTGCGGTTGGTTTTTAGTGACTACTTCTTGCACTGGCAAGAGCCACCGCAGCAACCGTCTGTCATTGAAATCTCTGTCATTTTTATCTCCTTCTGGGCCAGTGGTTATCTGGCTTCAACTTCAGATTACGCCTACTTATACTGTTGTCAAGACAGTTCAACAGCCTGTCAGAAACCTCGCAGAAAGCGGACCCTTTGGACTTCTCAAACATAAACTGGCTAGCGGTATTCGTGGCATCTATTAGTTCATTCGTGATTGGGGCCATCTGGTTTGGCCCAAAGACCTTTTACCCAATCTGGATCAAGGCTCAGGGCAGGGATGTGCCAGTTTCAGAAGGCAAATCCTCGGGTGCCGAGATGGCCCTAATGTTTGGTGGAACATATGTTGGCGCATTGGTTCAGGTGGCAACCCTGGCCGTAATTCTTGAGCTTGCTCGCTTGGCTAATCCAGCTCTTGGGGCAGCCGAGGGGGCGTTTCTGGGTCTTGTCTTTGGGCTTGGGCTTGGTGCCTTTGCATCGCTTTCGCACAGATTTTTTGGGCAAGCAAACGGCAACCCTTACGGTGCACTAAAAGTATGGCTTATTGAAGTTGGGCAAGATGTAGTCTGCCTAACCATTGCTGGTTTGATTCTTGGCGCCTGGGCTTTATAAGCCTTACTTGAGAATTAATTAATAATTGTGGCCTGTGGGCCAACAATAATTGCGCCGGCAGGAATGCTCTTGGTTACCACTGCGTTTGCACCAACCTGAGCACCATCGCCAATTTCAATATCTCCAATTACCTTTGCGCCAGCCCCAAGCATCACGTTGTTGCCAATGGTTGGGTGACGCTTTACTGTGTCATTAATTTTTGCGCCCAAGGTAACACCGTGATAAATCAAAACATCATCACCAATGATTGCGGTCTCGCCAATAACTACGCCCATGCCGTGATCGATGACCACTCGGCGCCCAATGGTTGCACCAGGGTGAATTTCAATGCCGGTCCAGAATCTAGTCCACTGAGAGTGCAAACGGGCCGGAATTCGCCAGCCCCAGCTCCAAAGCAAGTGAGCTACTTGGTGTGACCAAAGCGCGTGCAGCCCGGGGCTGGTTAGGAATAACTCAAAGCCGGTGCGGGTGGCTGGGTCGCGCTGAACGCCGGCGACTAGGTCTTCTCGAATTCTTATCAAAGTAGGTCAAGTCTACCTAGAACCATTTAAATCACTAAGACCCCTTTGCCGCAGGAGCATTGGGGTCTTGAGTGTGATTCTTTAGCTGTTAGTCAAGTTCCTGAAGGTCCTTGTAGAGAACAGTTGAAAGGTATCGCTCACCGAACGATGGAATGATCACAACAATTTTCTTTCCAGCAAACTCTGGCCTGGCGGCAATTTGGCTGGCTCCCCAGATGGCTGCGCCAGAAGAAATACCGCCCAAGATGCCTTCTTCAGCACCCAATCGGCGAGACCACCTAATGGCTTCCTCGGTAGGTGCATCTAGCACTTCGTCGTAAACGTTGGTATCTAGAACTTCAGGAATGAAGTTTGCACCAATACCTTGAATTGGGTGACCAGCTGGGGTGCCGCCGTTAAGAATTGGCGAAGCCTCAGGCTCCACCGCAAAAACTTTAATGTCTGGGTTCAGGGCCTTTAGGGCCTGGCCAACACCGGTGATGGTTCCACCGGTACCGATACCTGCAACGATTGCCGCAACTTCACCATTTGTGTCTGCCCAAATTTCTTTGGCAGTGGTGTTGCGGTGAATTTCTGGGTTAGCTGGATTGGCAAACTGGCGAACCTGAACTGCCCCCTGGGTTTCACCAATTTCTTCGGCCTTGGAAACAGCGCCACGCATTCCCTCGGCGGCTGGAGTTAGAACCAGTTCTGCACCATAGGCGCGAAGCAATGTGCGACGCTCTTTTGACATTGAGTCAGGCATAGTCAAAATCACTTTGTAACCTCGTGCGGCACCAACCATGGCCAATGCAATACCGGTGTTTCCGGAGGTGGCTTCAACAATTGATCCGCCAGGTTTTAGAGCCCCAGACTTCTCAGCGGCGTCAACCATGGCGATACCAATTCGGTCTTTGACAGTTGCGCTTGGGTTATAAAACTCAAGCTTTGCCAGCACCTCTGCCTCTCCAGGAATAATGCGGTTGATTCGCACTAGGGGAGTGTTGCCCACTACCTGGGTGATGTTGTCGTAAATCGCCATGTTAACTTCCTTTATTCGAGGTACCTAAGCCAGTTTGCCCTATTTGGATAGGTTAGCGCTGGCGTGTTTCACACTGTTACGCCAACAGATTAGCCTTAGGGGGTGAAGAGACTGCTAAAAGGCATCAACCCCTGGCTGCCTGTGTTTGCCTTTGTTACAGCATTTCACCTAAACCGGGGTTCCTTTGTGGATGCACTGATTTTTGGATTAGGTTCATTGCTCCTTATCGCCGACTGGAAGAGGTTGATTCCCTGGGCGATGCCTGAAAAACCAAAGGTCAGTGGCTGGGTAATGGGATTAATCATTTTGATCAGTTGCAGCGTGCTTTTCTTTTCAGAGCGCAACGGCTGGCAAGACAAGGTCTTGCTTCTGGCTTTGGCTCCTATAGCAATTTTTATGGTCTACTACCGAGACCACGGCCCAAAGCCTGGAGCAACAAGGGCTATGGCTAGAACCAAATGGCTGTGGATGGTCCTTGCCTTGTTTATGGCGGTGTCTGAACTTTTTGCCTACATTTTTGCCACTGTTTTTAGAGATGATGTCACCTATCCAACAATTTCGATTTTGGTAAATCCTGTCTTGGAATCTCCCTACGGAAGGGCGGTGTTCTTAATTCTTTGGATGCTGATTGGTTTTGGCTTACTTCAAGTTCGTAAGAAACGAGTTTCAAAGTGATTCCAATAATTGAATACGTAGCCGTAATTATTTTGGGATTAGCGGCCTGGATCTTTGGCAGAATAAGGCCCAACCTTTTGGCACCGCTCGGAGACCTGATATCCAGACTCATGCACCATCGAAACACCAGACTTGCCCTCATGGTGATTTGGTGGTGGCTTGGTTGGCACTTTTTTACTGAATAGAAGTGGGCTTGATGCGGCTTTCAGCGGCTAGAGTTTTTGAAGAAAGGTTGCAGATGAGTGAATTACCGGTAATTGGGCACTGGATCTCAGGTGCTGAGGTTAGAAATCCTCAGGATCGCCTTGGTGATGTGTTTGACCCCGCCTTGGGCGTCGTCTCGAAGAAGGTTTCTCTGGCTTCAGCACAATCTGCTCGAGAGGCAATTGAGTCAGCCGCCGCCGCGCTTCCAGCCTGGCGAGATCTTTCGTTGGCCAGACGCCAAGAGATCATGTTCAACTTTCGTGAGCTTCTGAATCGTAAAAAAGGCGAGCTTGCAGCAATTATCACCGAGGAGCATGGCAAGGTTCTTTCGGATGCGCTAGGGGAAATTACTCGAGGGCAAGAGGTGGTGGAATTTGCCACCGGCATGCCACACCTTCTAAAAGGCTTCTACAGTGAGAACGTTTCAACTGGGGTAGATGTTTACTCAACCAGGCAAGCACTGGGTGTTGTTGGAATTATTAGTCCATTCAATTTTCCAGCCATGGTACCAATGTGGTTCTTCCCAATTGCCATCGCAGCTGGCAACACCGTGGTTTTGAAACCTTCAGAGAAAGACCCAAGCGCAGCAATTTGGCTTGGCAAACTTCTGAAAGAAGCCGGATTGCCTGACGGCGTATTCAACGTTCTAAATGGCGATAAAGAATCAGTCGACGCTCTTTTGAATGCACCACAAGTGAAGGCAATTTCTTTTGTTGGTTCAACGCCAATCGCACAGTACGTGTATGAAACCGGAACTAAAAATGGAAAACGCGTTCAGGCTCTGGGCGGAGCGAAGAACCACATGTTGGTTCTGCCAGATGCAGACCTTGATCTAGTAGCCGACTCAGCAATAAATGCTGGATTTGGTTCTGCAGGAGAGCGCTGCATGGCTATTTCTGTTGTGGTTGCTGTTGAGCCGGTTGCCGATGAGTTGATTCCTAAAATCGTTGAGCGAATGAACAAACTAACAGTCGGCGATGGCCGCCTGGCTTGCGACATGGGCCCGCTAATAACCAAGGTTCACCGCGACAAAGTTGCCTCGTATATAGATACCGCCAGAGCAGACGGTGCCAGTGTTGTTGTTGATGGCCGAGATGCAAAAATTAACGGAGACTCAAATGGTTTCTGGTTAGGCCCAACTCTGATTGATAATGTGCCAACCAGCTCTTCCGTTTACAAAGATGAAATCTTTGGGCCGGTGCTTTCCGTTGTTCGAGTTGAGTCATACAACGCCGGGGTAAACCTAATCAATAGTGGTGCTTTCGGCAATGGAACCGCCATTTTTACAAACGATGGTGGGGCTGCTCGCAGGTTTCAAAATGAAATTGAAGTGGGCATGATTGGCATAAACGTTCCAATTCCTGTGCCGGTTGCGTACTACTCCTTTGGTGGCTGGAAGGGCTCACTATTCGGTGACACAAAGGCGCACGGGGTAGAAGGTGTGCACTTCTTTACTCAGGGTAAAGCTATTACCAGCCGCTGGCTTGACCCAAGCCATGGCGGAATTAATTTGGGATTTCCGCAGAACTAATTTAGCGCTGCGGTTACTGCTGAGTGCAGGGTTCCGTTTGTAGCCAACACCGAGGACGTCTGGGCTGTGAGCGGACCATTAATTGCTGTGAAAGTTCCGCCGGCGATTTCAACAATTGGCACAAGTGCTGCGATGTCATAAATCTTTAGATCGTGCTCAGTAACTATATCGACCGAACCTTCGGCTAGAAGCATATAGCTCCAAAAATCTCCGTATGCTCTGGTTCGCCAAACTTTGCGAGAAAGTTCAGTAAGTTTTGGCAGCATGCCAACCTGATCCCAAAGCTGTAGGTTGTTGTAACTCAACGATGCGTGTTCAAGATCTGAAATTGCAGAGACGCGTAGTTCGCGAACGCTGCCATCGATATCAGACGTGAATGAACCAATTTTTGGGGCTGCCCACCAGCGGCGGCCAAGTGCAGGAGCAGAAACTACGCTCACGGTTGGTTTGCCGTCAATCGCTAGTGCAATCAGCGTTGCCCAAACTGGAACGCCGCGCAGGTAGTTTGCAGTGCCATCAATTGGGTCAATGATCCAGGTTCTAGATGCCGATCCTGTGTTGCCGTACTCTTCACCAATCAAAGCATCTTCAGGTGCTCGATCAGCCAACAGCTTTTTTATCGCATGCTCAACAGACCTGTCGGCATCGGTAACCGGTGAGCGGTCTGGCTTAGCTTCAACGTGCAAATCTAGAGCTCGAAATCTGGCCAGCGATATAGTATCGGCGATATCGGCAATTTCAATCGCTAGGTCTAGATCTGCTTGGTAAGTCATTTGCTCAGTTTATTCGTCAGGTTCTAATCGGTGATGTTATTCGCAATTGATTGCACCAGTCTGCGCAGCGAATCTACTCGGGCAGCTCCACTGGCACCAAGAGTTCCTGCTTCAATTGCCTCGTCAAGCGCGCAATCCGGTGCGCCGGCAAAGTGTGAGCAATCTCTAGGGCAGGTCTCAATAACTTGCCAAAGGTCTTCGAAAGATTTCAAAAGGTTCTGTGGCTTAACGTGGCCTAGGCCAAACGAACGAACACCGGGGGTGTCAATAATCCAGCCCCCCTCGAAAGTTTCATCAAGCTTGATGGCACGAACAGAAGAAGATGTGTGGCGGCCGCGACCGGTAACCACGTTTACTCCGCCGGTTGCTCGCATGGCATGGGGCGCAAGCGAATTCACTAGTGTTGATTTTCCAACTCCGGAATGGCCAACAAAAACTGATGTCTGGCCGGTTAGCAATTCTTTTAGCTGAGGCAGAGCCGGCTTGTCAGATCTGTTCAGTACCACCGGAATACTCAACCCTGCAAAGTTGGCCAGAAATTCATCGGGGTTTGCAAGGTCAGTCTTAGTGATTACCAGAATTGGTTTTAGCCCTGCGTCGTAGGCGGCGGCAAGGTAGCGATCAATCAGTCGGGTGCGAGGTTCAGGGTTAGCAATTGCAACCACAATCACCATTTGGGTTGCGTTTGCAACAATCACGCGCTCCACTTGATCAGAGTCATCTGCGCTTCGGCGAAGCAGAGAGGAACGTGGCTCAAGTCGAACCAAGCGTGCCAATGCGCCTTCTGTCTCAGTAGTGTCGCCAGTTAGTGCAACACGGTCTCCAACTACCGCACCAACTTTGCGCAACTCTTTGCCCATTGTTGCATTTACAACGCGGTCTTCTTGGTCAAGTAAAACTCTGTAGCGGCCAACATCAACACCAATAACCATGCCCAAGGGTGCGTCCGTGTATTCAGGTCTTTTTTTGGTACGTGGTTTATTGCCTTTAGGGTTTGGGCGAATTCGAACATCGGTTTCATCAAGGTCGTTTTGACCCGGGTCAGGCTCATAAAGCCAACTCAAGAATCTTCACCTAAAACTATTTGCCAGTCAGCTTTGCCGAGCATGTTCATCCACATGCCAGCAAAATTTGGCATGGTTTTTGAAGTGGTGGCAACGTCTTCGATTTCAATTCCAGGAACACGCAAACCAATAATCGCTCCGGCAGTGGCCATGCGATGATCTTCGTAGGTTTTCCAAATGGCACCGTGCAAATTATCACTCGGATCTATTTCAAGCCCGTCTTCAGTCTCGCGTGCAATGCCACCAACGCGATTAATTTCTGCAGCCAAGGCAGCAAGTCGGTCTGTTTCGTGCCCCCGAAGGTGAGCTACTCCGCGAATCACAGTTGGCGAATCAGCAAGGGCGGCAAGGGCGGCAATTACAGGGGTTAGTTCGCCACCAATCGAAAGATCAATATCTATTCCGTGAATCTCGCCGGTACCAGTAATTTTTAGCTCGCCATTTTCACGAGAAATTTTTGCGCCCATCTGCTGCAAAATTCCATCAAATTCATTGCCAACCTGGGTTGTTGAATCTGGCCAGCCCACAATCGAAACGCTGCCTCCGGCAACCATGGCTGCCGCCAAGAAGGGACCCGCATTTGAAAGGTCCGGCTCAATTGCCACACGGTTGGTTGAACCGTGCCCGCCAGAAATTGGTCCAGGTTCAACTCGCCAAACAGCAGGTTCAGGTGATGAAACTTTTACACCTCGCTTTTGAAGGCAATCCAAAGTCATCTCAATGTGCGGCATTGATGGCAGGTGAGCTCCCTTGTGGCGCAGCGTCAAACCCTTTTCGTATCGGGCAGCCGCCAATAGTAAACCTGAGACAAATTGGCTAGAGGCAGAAGCGTCAATTGTTATTTCACCGCCTGCAACCTTTCCGTTGCCATGCACTGTAAACGGTAGGGCTGCTGAACCCTCATCGGTGATTTCAACGCCAAGTGCACGCAAGCTATCGATGGTTGTGTGCATCGGCCTGCGCCTAGCACCCTCATCA
>JBDLUH010000035.1:0-10576 GCA_039805425.1 Actinomycetota bacterium | reverse complement strand
CTTCTACCCCTGCTGCAGTGACTGCCAGAAACAACTGTGCTCGCGTGGCAAGTGAACACTTTTCTAAGATCGAGTTGAGCGACTGCCTGACTCTATAAAGCGGCACGTCTAGTCTGCTGGCGATATCTTGGTCGTCTAGCCCTGAACTGAATAGCTCTAGAACGTCTGGCTCACGATCTTCAAGGGTGCCCAACTTAACGAGAATATCGGGGCGGCCGAAATTTACATCTTTGGCCCTTGACATCAACGCCTTTAATGAATCGAAGTCAAGTGCCTTTTCTTTAGCAGCTGAGGTTCGAATTGCCTTTAGTAACTCACCGGAATCGGAATCTAAAGTGACAAGATCAGTTGCCCCTGCTGCGATGGCAGATAACAAAAGTTCATGACTGAAATACGGGCCAGTAAGGATGATAGCGGGCATCTCTGTTTTATTAGCTTGATAAAGCGGAATCAGCTTGCCTACCAACTGAATTCCATCCAGGCCTCGCACGCGGTGATCAATAACCAAGACATCAAGCAGCGCTTGGGGTGCTCTCTCTTGGGCACCTTGGGCGGTTTCTTCTTCAAAGAAAACCTTGCAGTCTTCTTGTGAGTCAATCAGCATGCGACGACCAAACCTGATGTCTGCATCAGCATCGATAAGCCCTACGCGAAGTGTTTGGGTCACTTTAGTTTGTTCCCGCAAGGGCTCGAAGGTGCGGGAAAATAGCGGACACTGTGAAGCCGACTCCAGGAACCCTAGTTGCCTCAATGCTGCCCCCATAAAGTGCTGCACGCTCTTTCATTGCAGTTAGTCCTGCACCTTTTATGGTTTCAACCAGAGCACGAACATCATCCTCAGCGGTGTAGCCCGAACTTATGTCCTCGAAAGAAACTTCACTTCTGCGCTTTGCTTCAATTCCGTTGTCTTTGATTAAAACTTGCATGCCCTCGGCAACCCATGAGAAATCAATCGAAACATCCGTTCCAACGACACAGTGCTTCTTAACGTTCTCTAGGGCGTCAAAAACAATTCGATAAACAGCAAGAGCTGCGCCCTCTGAGATGCTGAACCTTTCCCCTTCATGCTTTAGGGAAACACCGTAACCAAATTCACGATAGGTGACCAAAAGGTTCTCAAGTTCTTCAACTCCAGGCGGTGCCGCAGACACGCTATGGGTCTTGTTTAGCATGTCAAATAGCCTGCGTAATTCTGTATGGGCTGCCCGTGCGCTCAAGCCAACTCGCTCAAGAGACCTAAGTGCAGAGTTTGGGTCTGCCTTGGCCGCGTAGGATCCACCTTCAGCTTGAGAAATAACAGCAGTTACCTTTTGAATAATCAACTCATTTATGTCACGAGCTATTTCAAAACGCTCATTTTGCTCAGCAACCTCTAGCGAAAGTCTTGCTTGAGTATCGGCAGAGAGCGCACGATCAAACTGTGTTCCAACAAAGACTTCATATGTAATTGCCAATCGCCCAAGTAACCAGAAAAGAATATTTCCAGCAATAACGACGGTTGACAGCATGGCAAATGCGGTTGTGCGCGATAGCTCTGTGCGAAGGTACAAACCGTATAGGTCTTGGGCAAGCGCCAGGCCAAAAGTGTTTGTCCAGGCGATGGCGATACCGCAGGAAATAGTTAAGCCAAGAGTTAGGTAGTACCAAAGTTTTGAAGCGAAAGCAGCAGTCAAGAAGAGAGCCATCGCGGCACTAAGGCCACCCGCGACTGGAGATAAACCAAGAACAATTTCCAAGGCCGTGCCTGCAACCGTGAGCAAGATGCTTAGTTGGGGAAGGCTGGTGGCGAACAGAATTGCCAGAGCCAGAAAAAAAGAGACTAAAAGAGCTTCGTAGCCCTGAACCAGAAGGTCTAAGCCTCCCAACAATAGAAAGGCAAATAAAGCAAGAAGGGAAGAGGAGAGCCATTTATGATCTTGGATCCAACGTATCAACGTGGCCTCCTGATCATTGAAAAAGAGTGGCTCCCCGGCTTGGACTCGAACCAAGAACCTATCGGTTAACAGCCGATTGCTCTGCCAATTGAGCTACCGAGGAATGTTGATTTAGCAACTGGACCACTTTACCAAAGATTTAGGGCAAGTTTCTGTCTAGAGAGCTTTTTTACACAAGTAATTGATGCTTAGTAACCAAAAACAGGGTCAACTAGGCCAACCCAGCCCCTTCCGCTGGAGTATGCGACAACATTTTCACGAATTCGCTCTGAAAACAGCCGCACAACCTGCTTACGGGTATCTGCTGAATGTGGAGTAATAATTACATTTTTTGCCAACCACAGCGGGTGACCATCTGGGAGTGGCTCTGGATCAGTCACGTCAACCGCCGCTCCGGCAATCACTTCAGAGTTCAAAGCCTCAATAAGATCACTGGTGTTGATCATGGGCCCGCGAGCAATATTCACCAGATAAGCTGACTTCTTCATAAGAGCAAACTTTTTTGCATCAAAAAGCTGATGTGTTTCGGCAGTAAGCGCCGCAGCCAAAATCACTAAATCTGCTTCAGGCAGCTCTTGGTCTAATTGGTCAAAACTGACTGTTTTCGAAGCTCCCGCAACTGGGTTTGGCCGCTTTCGAACCACCGTTACCTTTGACCTGAATGGTTCAAGAATCTTCACTAGCTCTTCAGTGATTCCGCCGCCACCAAAGATCAACACGTTGCTGTCGTAAAGTGATTCAGCAAACTGGCGACCCCATGTTTGAGTTCTTATTCTTTCTGGGATGATTCGCATTAATGCTAATGAAAGAGCCAGTGCGTGCTCAGCAACAGGTTCACGATAAGAGCCTTTTGCCGAGGTGAATCTAATTGGTCGTTTGATGATTTCAGAAAAAGCGTCAACGCCGGCAAATGGTAACTGCACCCATTCGATTTGAGGATTTTCATCAAGTAGATCTGCCAAGGCTTTAGGTTGCGAATAGTCAAGCCAGATAAGCGCTTTTACATCTTTACTCATGGGCGCCACTTGGCCACCCGCATCGATGACGGCCGCCACATACTCAGGAAACGCTTTGGGCTCAATTGCCACAAGAACCATTAGATACCCTGCAACTTTCTTCGCTCTGCCTCTAGCTCAACCAGTTGACGCTGCACTTGAGCGCTCTGTACAGGATCTTCGGCAACATCTGTGCGCCTAAGTGCAGCCATTAGTTTTGCCTTCTCATGCGCTAAAGCGTTTATCAAAGCTCTGGAAATCACGCCTTGCCCATATTTCACTAGGTCTGCCTCAGTTTTTGCCGGTAGCGCTTGAGCTGCAATTGATCGAAGCATCTGATGAAGTTCAGCTGGGGTTGCTCCCCCAATTACGTTCAACCAATCGGCGGAACCATGTGACACCAAGCTAGATCCGATAGCCTCTAGAACCGCATTATGGGCTGGAGCGCTAAAGCCATCTCGCACGATGCGGATTACCTGATCATTGGTATAAGAACCTGGAACCTGAACCAAAACCTCAAGGACCTGTCTTTCAAACCTGGTGATTGGGTCACTAAGGTTCGGCACTGCAAATTCTGAATCAGAAACTTCAGAACTGACTTCAACTGTTGGAGTTGCATCGCGGCGCAAATCTTTTACCGCTTCGCTTCGAGATTCTTTACCAGCGGCGTCAACTAAAGCTGCAACCTCATTGCCATCTAGGCTTACCCAGCCAGCCAACTCACGGATGTACGCGGGTCGCATAGCTGAATCTCGAATGGCTGCTACCACTGGGGCCGCAGCGCGAGCCGCGCCAACACGACCTTCAATGGTGGTCAAATTAAACTTTGATATTTTTTGCTTAATCGCAAATTCAAAAAGCGGCTTCTTATTCTCGAGCATCAGCCTTACAGCTTCGTCACCCTTTTCACTTCTAAGATCACACGGGTCTAAACCGTCTGGCCCAACGGCTACAAAAGTCTGAGCCGAGAACTTATGTGAATCGCTGAACGCGCGCATAGCCGCTTTTTGTCCGGCAGCGTCTGGGTCAAAGGTGAAAATCACTTGAGCTGGTGTGTCTTTTTCTGCCGAAAGCATTCGGTTAATTATTCGAATATGCTCGTCACCAAACGCGGTTCCACACGTTGCTACCGCCGTGGTTACTCCGGCTAAGTGACAGGCCATTACGTCTGTGTACCCCTCAACAACAACTACCTGCTGTTGTTTCGAGATGTCTTTCTTGGCAAGGTCTATTCCGTAAAGCACAGATGACTTGTGATAGACCAAAGTATCGCTGGTGTTTAGATACTTTGGCCCCTGATCATCTTCGAACAGCTTTCTAGCGCCAAAGCCAATCACTTGACCTGTGGTGTCTCTAATTGGCCAAATCAACCGTCCGCGAAATTTGTCGTACGCACCACGATCGCTTTTAGTAGCCAAACCAGCGATAACTAATTCATCAACTGTGAATCCCAGTGACTTCAGGTGGTCTGTTAGGTTATTCCAACCTTTAGGTGCAAAGCCAACCCCAAAGAGGTCGGCTGCCGATTTATCAAATCCGCGGCCTTTAAGAAAATCTCTGCCGGGGGTTGCCTCATCGGTCATTAGCTTTGCAGAGAAGTATGCCGCAGCAGCATTATTCGCCTCAAGAATTCTTGAGCGTTGACCTTGATCGGGGCTTGCCCCGCCCTCTTCGTAGGTTAGTTCAAACCCAACTCGAGCGGCTAATTTTTCAACTGCTTCAGTAAAACTCAGTGAGTCCATTTGTTGAACGAACTTATAGACATCTCCACCCTCACCGCAGCCGAAACAGTGGTAGAAGCCCTGCATTGGGCGAACGTTGAATGAAGGTGACTTTTCGTCGTGAAATGGGCAAAGACCCTTAAGTGAACCAACGCTGGCGTTCTTCAGCGATACGTACTCTCCTACTACGTCAGCAATATTTACGCGTGATTTAACCTCTTCGATGTCACGTGCTCTAATCTTGCCTGCCATGCCTCTTATCCTAGGCTTTCGAATAGGTGCATCAGAAGCTAGGTCCTTTAACAACAAGACGGTTATGTAGGGTTATTGCGCTTTGATCTGTAAGGCAGGCAACCTGGTCAACCACCACTCGGCGCTTCTCGATGTCTGTCTTGGCCAAAGACCAGGCGCTGGTGCAGTAAACATCAAGATTTGCTCCATTAGAAGCCAAAATAGCGTTGGCCAGTTCAGCTAAAAGCCCACGTTGCCATTCGTAGATTGGGCGCCTTGACTCATGCGACATAAGAAATGCAGAAACGATTCCTTTTAAGACAGCAATTTCGGCTCTTACATTTGCTGGAACCTCAAGACGAGCACCGTATCGAGCCATAGATTCAACCGGAGAGGCATCAACAATCGCAGCGATCGTTCGACTAACAAAACGGCCAATTAGATCACTAGCTAGGTTCTTAAGCCCGCCAAGCATTTCGGGAGTGCGCTGGAACTTGGTTGGCCAATTCGGCAGTGAGCGAAGGTTTTCCAAGGCTTCGGTGAGCTCTGGAATTGAATAGGCCCCTACGTTCCATTCGCTAATTTTTTGAAGCAGATCGGCCTCAGCCGCTGGGTCTGCAAGTTCTTCAAGTTTTATGTACCCAGAAACAATTGCGTCTTCAAAATCATGCACAGAGTAAGCCACGTCGTCTGAGAAATCCATTACTTGGGCTTCTACACTCTTTACTCGGCTAGGGGCATTGGCACGCATCCAGTTGTAGATTTCAAGATCATCATCGTAAACGCCGAATTTAACAGAGTGTTCGCGCATTTCGCCGGCTTCAGATAGAGACCACGGATACTTACAAGCAGCATCGAGGCTTGCTCTAGTTAAATTAAGCCCAACGCTTTTACCACTGGGCAAAAAAACTTTTGGTTCAATTCGTGTTAGCAGGCGCAAGGTTTGTGCGTTTCCTTCAAACCCACCAATCTCTGCTGCCCAATCATTCAAACCTTTTTCACCATTGTGACCAAATGGCGGGTGCCCAAGATCGTGAGCTAAACAGGCCATGTCCACGATGTCAGCATTAAGACCAAGGTCAATTGCCATTTCGCGACCAATTTGAGCAACCTCTAGTGAGTGAGTGAGTCGGGTGCGGGCAAAGTCGCCGCCACTGGGAGACAAAACCTGTGTCTTTGCGCCTAAGCGACGCAATGCTGATGAGTGCAAAACTCTTGCGCGGTCACGTGCAAATTCACCGCGGTGACCGTTTTCGCCTCTATGTTCAGGTAAAAATCGTTCGCGATCAAAATCTGAGTATCCAAGTTCCGAAGAGTTTCTGTCCATTAGCCGCCAGACACTCCTAGCTCTGCTTCTTGAAGCACTCTTCTTTGGTCGCCTACGAGTTCACGAGATTGCAACCAGTTTTCAGGAAGCGCACAAACCTTGGCGCCGCCAAGCCTTCCTCTAGGTCCTTCAGCCTCTTCACCTGGGTAAGGCTGCGAGCGGTCAAGGGTGCCAAGAATTTCGTCCATGTGGGTTAGTGACTCCACTTGCGAAAGTGCAGCGCGAAACTCACCGCCAACCGGATACCCCTTGAAATACCAAGCAACATGTTTGCGAATGTCTCGGCAGGCATGCGCTTCACTTTCAAAAAATTCAACCAACAGTTCGGCGTGGCGCCTAAACGCGTCGGCAACTTCACCAAGGTTTGGCTGAATTGGGTTTATTGCGGCGTCTGAATTTGGGTTGCGAAGGTATTCATCGAACGCAGACTGCAAATCACCAAATAGCCAAGGCCTGCCAAGGCAACCTCTACCTACAACTACTCCGTCTACCCCGGTTTCGCGCATCATGCGAATTGCATCACCAGCAGACCAAATGTCACCGTTGCCAAGCACCTGAACATCAGGAAGCGCCTCACGAAGTTTGGCAATTGCAGCCCAGTCTGCTTGGCCCGAGTAGTAATCCGATGCGGTTCTGCCGTGCAACGCAACAGCGGTTACCCCGGCATCACGCGCCGCCTTACCAGCCTCAATATAAGTCAGATGATCAGCATCAATGCCCTTGCGCATTTTGATAGTGAGAGGAATATCTCCGGCTGCCTTAACTGCTGCATTCACGATAGATGAGAAAAGGTCTTGCTTCCAAGGCAGAGCTGCCCCGCCACCCTTGCGCGTCACTTTTGGTACTGGGCAACCAAAATTTAAATCGATATGGTCGGCGCGATTCTCGGCGACCAACATGGTAACCGCTTCGGCAATAGTCTTTGGGTCTACGCCGTAAAGCTGCACAGAGCGGACCTCTTCAGATGGGTGGTGCCCAACCAAACGAAGCGATTCCTCAGTTCGCTCGACTAGCGCCCTAGAGGTGACCATTTCAGAAACGTATAGTCCACCACCAAACTCACGACAGAGACGGCGAAAAGCCGTGTTGGTGATACCAGCCATTGGAGCAAGCACAACCGGCGTTGCAATGGCGATTTTGCCATACTGCAACGCTGGTTTTTCGCCGGCTAATGTCATGGGTCTAAGTGTGCGCCGTTTAGGAAACTAGCTTTGCGGCAAGGTACTCACGCAACTTGCTAAGTGAGACACGTTCTTGCTGCATTGTGTCGCGCTCACGAACTGTAACCGCTTGGTCGTCAAGAGTTTCAAAATCAACAGTGATACAGAACGGTGTTCCGATTTCATCTTGCCTACGGTAGCGGCGGCCGATGGCGCCAGAGTCATCGAAATCAATGTTCCAGTAACCGCGAAGCTCCTGAGCCAAATTGCGTGCTACAGGAGAAAGATCTTCATTTCTTGAGAGCGGAAGAACAGCCGCCTTTATTGGAGCAAGTCGGTAGTCAAGACGCAACACTGTGCGAACGTCTACGCCACCTTTGGTGTTTGGCGCCTCGTCTTCTGCATATGCATCAACCATGAAAGCCATGAGTGATCTAGTAAGGCCCGCGGCCGGTTCAATTACATAAGGAGTCCAACGCTCGTTCTTGTTCTGATCAAAGTAGCTTAGGTCAGCACCAGATTCGCGTGAGTGTGTAGTTAGGTCAAAATCGGTGCGGTTGGCAATTCCCTCAAGTTCACCAAACTCACTGCCTGGGAAACCAAATTTGTACTCGATGTCAACAGTGCGCTTTGAGTAGTGCGAAAGCTTTTCCTTTGGGTGCTCGAAAATGCGCAAGTTATCTGGGTTGATACCCAGATCTGTGTACCAGTTCATGCGCTGTTCGATCCAGTAGTCATGCCACTCTTCATCGGTGCCTGGCTCTACAAAGAATTCCATCTCCATCTGCTCAAACTCGCGAGTACGGAAAATGAAGTTACCTGGAGTAATTTCATTGCGGAAAGACTTACCAATCTGACCAATGCCAAATGGTGGCTTCATGCGTGATGCGCCAAGCACGTTGGCAAAGTTCACAAAGATGCCCTGAGCGGTTTCTGGGCGAAGGTAGTGGAGCCCTTCTTCAGCAGCAACAGGACCAAGGAATGTTTGCAAAAGTCCATTAAAAGCTTTTGGCTCTGTCCAAGAGTTTTTGCCGCCACAGTTAGGGCAGGCAATGTCGTTCATTGATTCAGGAGCGCGGGCTTTTTTTTCTTCAAACGCCTCTTCAAGGTGGTCTTGACGAAAACGCTTGTGACAGGCAGTGCACTCAATCAGTGGGTCCGAGAATTCACGAACGTGCCCAGAGGCCTCCCACACTTTACGAGGAAGAATTACTGAAGAGTCAAGCCCAACTATGTCTTCGCGGCTCTGCACCATAGTGCGCCACCACTGGCGTTTGATGTTCTCTTTAAGCTCAACACCCAGGGGTCCGTAGTCCCACGCTGAACGGCTTCCGCCGTAGATCTCGCCTGCCTGGAATACGAATCCACGGCGCTTTGCTAGAGAAATAACTGAATCTAGACGATTTGGGGTAGCCACTTAAACTCCTTGCCCAAGCTGGATGCCTGGTACTTGTTCGAAGTTCCCAGTCTACTTTGATGAAGGGCGTTTTGGCTTGTCAACAGCCCCACCAAAACGGCGATTGCGGCCTTGATAGTGGGAAATTGCCTGCCATAGTGAGGTCCGGTCAAAATCAGGCCAAAGGGTGTCCATGAATACGTATTCAGCGTAAGCAGATTGCCAAAGCAGGAAGTTTGATGTTCTTTGCTCCCCCGAACTTCGCAAGAACAAATCTACATCAGGCAAGTAACTTGAATTCAAATACTTTTGCACCGTTTTCTCAGTCACTGAACCAGGTTTAATTTTTCCGGTGGTTACATCGGCGGCGATTGCATTTATTGCGTCAACTATCTCGATTCGTGAACCGTAATTCACGCACATTGTCAAGGTTAGTGTTTTGTTTTTTGATGTAATTTTTTCTGCGGCTCTTAATTCATCAATTACCGATAGCCAAAGTCTTGGGCGACGACCGGCCCAACGAATTCTGACACCCCAATTATTTAACTGGTCTCGGCGATTCCTTAATACTTCTCGATTGAACCCCATCAGAAACTTAACTTCCTCGGGTGAGCGTTTCCAGTTTTCAGTTGAAAACGCATAAACAGTCAGATACTTAACCCCTGCCTCAATTGCACCAGCAACAACGTCAAGCAGAGCGGCCTCACCGGCTTTGTGACCTTCAATTCTGGTGAGACCCTTTGCGTTTGCCCACCGACCGTTTCCGTCCATCACTATTGCAACGTGTTGCGGCACAGAACCCGATGCAAACTTTGGCATCTTCACTCCGGGCTTTTTGACCGACTGAAAATTACTCATTCACGCTCCACATGTTGAAGTGACTTTAGCCCGCGCTCTATGTGCCACTGACTATACGCTGCAACGATACCTGAAGCAGAGGCCCGCATATTTTCAGGCGCGTTATCGGCTACTTGCCAATCACCAGAGAGCAAGGAGCCCAGCAACTCACCCGTCAGTGGGTCTATCACGGCAGCACCTGCGGGACGACACTCTCGACAAACAACCCCACCCAGTTGCATTACAAACGCCTGGTGCGGACCGATAGCTCCGCACCTGCTGCAGTCTCCAAAATTGGGTGCCCAACCGGCAATCGCCAAAGCCCTAAGTAGGTAGGAATCCAAAACCAGCGAGGCATCGTGCTCTTTATTGGCTAGCGAACGTAGCGCACCAATCAACAAAAGATACTGTTGCGGCGAGGAATCTTCTCCTGTTAATTTTTCAGCTGTTTCGACCATTGCCGTTGCAGTTGTATATGTGCGGTAGTCCTCAATAATTTCTCGCCCGTAGGAGCTTATGGTTTCAACCTGATTGACGATGTCTAGAGTTCTTCCCTCATAAAACTGAATCTCTGCAACCATGAACGGTTCAAGGCGTGCCCCAAACTTAGAGGCCGTTCTGCGCACGCCCTTTGCTACCGCCCTTACCTGTCCGTTGTACCTAGTAAGAAAGGTAACGATGCGATCGGCCTCACCCAACTTATGGGTGCGCAGCACTACAGCTTCATCTTTATATACGGGCACCAAATAAGTATCGGCCCCTACCCAAGGGTTTTCCTTGAACGGGGCCGATACTTTATAGAACTACGCGCGGATTGCCCGGTTTACCGCAGAAATAACTGCCTTTAGAGACGCAGTTGAGATGTCGCCATCAATGCCGACTCCCCATAGAGTTTGGTCGTTGACCTCAAGCTCCACATACGCGGCAGCCTGCGCGTCTCCACCTGCGCTAAGCGTGTGCTCAACGTAATCCAAG
>JBDLUH010000034.1:0-11087 GCA_039805425.1 Actinomycetota bacterium | reverse complement strand
ACAGTGCATGTGTAACTGGATGAAGCGGGTCGAGAATGTAGCGTCAACTCGTAAATGTCCGCTGCAAACTATAAGTGCTAAATCATCACGCACTGACTTCGCCCTAGCTGCTTAATAGCCCCTAGCCTGAAGTCCGTTAGACCAGATGTGATTTCGATCTGGGCTCTAGCGTCATTTAGAAATCTTGCTTTGTAGTTATGCCTTAGGGCTACAAGGGACTCAAACTAGGACTGGGCCCGTCGGTTATGTTGCTTCAAGCTAGCACCGGGGCCAAGTAGAACCTTATTGAAGCTACACCCGTAGAAGAGTCAGAAACTCTGTATTGGACGGGGGTTCAATTCCCCCCATCTCCACCATCCCATATTGAAAAAACCCACCAGCAATGGTGGGTTTTTTATTTATGGAGCTACTTGAGCAAAAGCCCTACTGCAAGGGCCAGAATGAGAAGCGCTCCGACATATTGAATTCTGTGCTGAACCTTTACGTCGGTGAACTTAGCGGTTAGGTGTGCTGCAAAAACCAATGACAACTGCCAAACAACAGAGCCGAAGAAGACGCCAAGGGCAAACTCAAGAATTCCTAGGCCACTGGCAGAGTGGCTTGCTATCGCAGCCACACTTGGTGTTATGCCAACAAAATAGAAGGCTGTCGCTGGGTTCAAAATGGTAAGTCCAAAGAATTTTGCGTAGGTCTTGAATCTTGAGGTAGGTGAATTATCTAGCTCTGGTGTTTCAAGCTTTGCACTTTTTCGTGCTTCAAGAAAAATTCTTAGTCCCACGTATAACAAAATTGCCGATCCGGCCAACCTCATAGGAAGCACCCAAGCATCAAGGGTTTTGACCACTGCATTTCCAAATGAAAAAACTAAGGCTGCGTAGCTAAAGTCAACGCTTGCCATGGCCAGGGCGCCAAAAACCCCAATGCCACGACCATGTTTGATGGTTGTGCTGATTAGCAAAATTGCCATTGGGCCAAGGGGAATAGCTAGTGCAATTCCAGCCACGAGCCCAGTAATGAAAACGTCCACGTGGCAATCTTGGCATACTTGAGTCATGAACTCAGGAATGTCTATTGCCGATTGGCTTGTCTCTAATGGCAATGTTGCCTTTGAAATTATTGGCACGCTGGCGTTTGCTCTTTCAGGATTAATTGAGGCAGCCAGAAAGAAACTAGACATTGTGGGTATGGCCATGGTTACCTTCTTGGCGGCATTTGGTGGCGGTACTCTTCGCGATATTTTGCTAGATCGCCGACCATTTTTCTGGGTTCAAAATGAATTCTGGATATGGGTGGTGTTAGCCATGTGCGCTCTTGCTCTCATATTTATGAGAACTAGGCACATCGAACCCACCGAGCGCGCAACGGCATGGCCAGATGCAATTGGATTGGGTATTTTTACGGCTGGCGGAACTCAAATTGCGCTTCAAGCAGGAATGCCCGCGATCATTGCAATCATCATGGGAATCATCACCGCGGTATTTGGTGGCGTTCTTCGTGATGTGGTTGTAAATGAAATACCAAGAGCGTTTGTAGATCACCAACCTTATTCCGTTGTTGCCTTCGCAGGCGGCTGGGTTGTAGTTGCTCTTGATGCCCTGGGTGTCAGCGGTTTCATCTCGGTAGCTATCGGTGCAGCTGTAATCACAACCCTTAGATTTCTTGCAATGATTTTTGGCTGGCGTTTGCCAACCTGGAGAGTCTGAGTTACTTAGTCGTTAGCGCAAGGTGCAAGTTGCGCAACTCGCTGAGGCGTAACTCCAAGCAGAATTGCAATGTCGCGCATAGTTAGACCTTCATCGCGCATACGAGACACTACGTCTCGAATCTCATTGGATGCTTCTTCTTGAAGTTTTGCAGCATGCTTCATCTTCTGCTGTGCTGACTCGATATCGCAAATAATGCCAGGCATAACGGCTTCAACTTTTACGATGATGTCGCATTTTGATTCGCCGGTAGTTTTCTCGGCCAGAATTTTTATTTGCTCTGTCGCTTTGTCGAGGCGCTTAGAGGTGGTCTTGAAATTACCCAGAGAGGGCACCGCAATTAGCCAGCCATCTTCTTGGCGTTCAGCGCGAGCTTTAATCTCCATGAACTTATCCTCCCTATGAAACCGACTTGACGCAATTGTAAAGGGCTACTTGACAAATCCTGTCAAGTAGTGCTTTACTAAACAACTGTAGATCCGAATGGTCGGAAACTCAAGACAAGTTAGGGAACTTATGAATATCGTTATTGCAATTGCTGCCGTTTTGGTTTCAGCATTCAATGCTCGCGGCTTTTACAAGGCGGGCTCGTTCAAATCAAAAGCAAACAAAGAGACACTTATCGGCGCGGGTATGGGCTGGGTTGAGAAGACACCAATGGGTGTTATTCGTTTGATTGCTTGGTTAGAAATTCTTGGAGCCGTCGGAAGCGTTATTGCACCTATTGGCGCATACCTAACCGGTTTCACCTGGTCTCAGGTAATTGGTGTTCTAGCCGCTGCTGGCTTGGCGCTAACCATGTTGGTGGCTTTTATTATGCATGCTGCGCGCGGTGAAGCTAAATACACCTGGAAGGCAAACCTCGCAATGTTTGCTTTCTCTGTGATTGCCGCTGTGCTGCAGTCGCTAGTTGTGCTTCCACTGTTCTAGAGGCAATTAGTTTTTTATGCCGGCCCTGCTGGCTGCTCTTCGAAGGGTAGTTAGTAGGGCCGGTGCCGTTAAAAAGATCAAAATGCTTGTTGTTATAGCCCGCCCGGCATCCCAAAGTAGTCCACCGGTAAAAATTTGGTATTGCCAAAATTTTTGCAAATTAGACACAAAGCCAGCTCCGGGCTCAAAGGATAAGCTGGTTCCTAATCCAGCCAAGAACGGCCAGTTCCACAAAGTCATCAGCGCTCCGTAGCTAAAGCTTGCGAAGACCGCATAGAAGACCAGTAGCGATACTTGTTTCCAGGTTGAAGAAGCTTTAGGTAAAAGTCCTGCTCCAAAACCAATCAGTCCGGCAGCCATCATCTGAAACGGCAGCCATGGCCCAACACCGCCGGTCAACAGCGCTGAAACAAGCATTGACAGACTGCCGAAGGCGAACCCAAACCTGGATCTAAAAATGTAGGACGCAATAACTATCAAGAAGAAAGCGGTTTCAATTCCTGCAAAGCCAGCCCCCAACATTCGAATTACAGAATTTAGTGCTGTAAGTACCGCAAGCAGGGCTAGTTGCTGGGGCTTGGTCTCTCCGGCCGTTATCTCAACCAGAATTAATATCAGCAACAGCGGCATAAGCAACATAAAGGCGGTTTGGGCTATGCCGGCTTCCGAAGAAGTTACCTTATTCAAAAATAATGGCCAGCTGAATGCCGATACCGCTAGCAGGAATGCAATTGCGGTAAGAATTTTTTGAAAAACTTTAGGTAAAGTCACGTCATTTTCCCGCTTTCTGCAATCAAGACGCCCTGCTCAAGTCTTAAGCGTCTTGAGGCAACCTGCTCAGCAAAGTCATTGTCATGAGTTGCCAAAAGCACTGCGGTTCCTTGGTGACTGAGGCTTAGAATTTGCCTCACAAGACCAGCCTTTGCACTTCTGTCTAAGCCGCGCGTTGGTTCATCAAGCATCAGTATTTTCGCTCCGCGGGTTAGCTGCAAGGCCAGCACAAGGGCCAATTGCTGACCTGTAGACAAGTCTCGGGGGTGAATACTTGGATCCACACGACCAACAAGAGATTCAAAGATATTTGAAGTGGAATTTGCTTTAGCGTTTGCCAGAAGGTCGGATTCGAAAAGCTCTGCTGAGACGGAGCCAAGGAATAGCAAGTCACTGGCGTTCTGTGGAACGACCGCGACGGTGCCGGTTTGCTCTAAAGTTCCTTGGGCCAAGCCTAAGTTTTTCGACAAAGCCATGAGTAAAGTGGATTTTCCGGAACCATTCGGTCCTTGAATTGCAATAACCTCTCCACTAAATATTTCAATCGAAATTTGATTGAGTACTGCAGGCTCGTTTTCGTACCTCACAGAAACGCCGGATGCCTTTAGGGCAATAGGCCCAAGGGGAATCTTGTCGTTGAGTACTTGGGTATCGCGCCAAAAGGGAAGCACCTCAACAATCGAAGCCAAATAGGGCTGAGTCTTAGTCACTGACCCATCACCTTTGAAAATCATTAGATTGTCTGTGAATGGTAAGACCCGCTCAAACCTATGTTCGCAAAGGATTACCGTAATGCCATGTTGCTTGGTTAAATCGCGCAGCCAGTTAAGAAGTGCCGAACATGACGCGTCATCAAGCGCAGAGGTAGGTTCATCTAAAAGCAGAATTTTCTGTCCGGCCGCCATTGCAGCACCAATGGCAACTTTTTGGGCCTGACCCGCAGAGAGTGTTTCTAAATCTCGCTCAAGTAAATCTTCAATTCCAAGCGTTGTGCAAATTTCATGAATCCGTTTCTTCATGTCGTTTGGTGCTATGCCAAGTTGCTCTAGGCCAAAAGCCAATTCTTCAACTACCGATTCTGAGACAAAGAAACTATCTGGTTGTTGGTTCACGTAACCAATTAGTGGTGCCACGGCATGCGTTTTCATTTTCGAAAGATCTAGGCCATCAAGTGAAATTGATCCGCTTGCAATACCTGAACTAAATTCAGGAACCAGCCGATTGATAATTTTTAGAAAGGTTGATTTTCCGCTTCCGGTGGGGCCAATCAGCAGGGCTAGTTCGCCAGGCTTAAACACCGCGTTCACGCGCCTTAGAACCAACTCTTCACCAGAACCATAGCCAAAATTCAAATCTTCAATTTTTAACATCAAGAAACCTGACTTGAAATAGAAAAGGCGGCAATCGCAATTGAAGGCAGCAGCAAGAGGGCATCTCGCGGCTCAAAACTGTTTGTTATTAGATTGGTTCGCTTGGAGTTTGTTGAGGCCAACCAAAGTGAGGCCAAAGCAAAGCCTGCGCCAACTGTGCCCAAATAGAAATTAGATACACCCTGAGTTGTGCCCAGGTACGTGCCTATCGAAAAAAACAACACGGCAAGCAGGCTTAACATGCCCGTGAGAACTCTTTTTGAACTATTGCTTTGCTTTCCAAAACCTCGAGAGCTCATGCTTGCAGCCAGCAATTGGCTTTTATCAAGGGCATCTTCTAGAACTGGAATTAAAGTTCCAACAAGCATTCCAAGTCTTTTGCTACGACCTCTTAGTTTCTGAGCCGCACGAATGCGCTGCGTGCTCTTTATTATTTGAGGCGCAAGATTCACCGCCATTGCTACTGAGGTGGCAATTTCATAGAGAACTGCTGGCGTTGACCTAAGCAACTTTCTTGGGTTAGCAAATGTGACCGAAATGCCGATGCCAAGAATTATTGCAGCCAGTCTTATGCCCTCAAGAAATGCCGCCGACAACGAATTGCTCGAAATGGCTCCAAGAAGTTCAACTGGGTCACCGAAACCCAGATTGATTTCAACTTTAGGTAAGAAGAGTGCTATTTCGTCTTGTCTTGGATCAGAAAGGTTAAAGACGATTCTGAAAATAACGCGGCTAATAATTACTGCAACAGAGACCAAGAGATAGAACTTTAATGTGGGTGATGCTGCTTGGGTCCGTTCCTTCTTTAGGGCCAAAATCACAATTGAAATAAAACACAAAGACCCAAGAATGATTAGGTCTCGCGACAGCGCCGCCGCTGAAGCCATTGCGATACCGAAAATCCACCAAGAGGCTGGGTGAAATCCCAAGTGCCATTTAGCGTTGATTATTTTTGACATTTAAACGGCCTTGCTTCAAATCTTGGTGCAGAGTTGCTCTGGTCCACCGAGGTCATGTAGCGCCAACCTTCGTAATCACCGCAGCTTGGATTTCTACTTGCTGCTCCCTGACCGCTGCGCATCCATTCAGTATTTTCTGCCGTTGCGTTGAAATAGACCCAGGTTCCTTTCGCAAAAGATGGAGTACGTAGGCAGTCTTCTGTTTCAGCTGAGGGAAAGTCATTTAGGCGGCAAACAAAAGACTCTGGATACTCAGCGGTTCCTTGCACGTTTAGGTTTGCAGCATTAAAGATGTTCCAGCCAGTGCCCTCGAAGTATTTGACGCACCTAATAAGCACCTGGTCCTGGTTGCCACCTTGGTCAACAATTAGCGTGACACCGGTATCAACGCAGGGTGAATTAGAGACCTCTAGCGCTAGATTTTTTTGCTTTACCGGGCCCACAGACAAAACAGAACCTAGTGCCACCAAAACAATCAGGGTAAACAGAACGGCCCTAAGGGAAACCTTGTTCACTTAGGGAAGTAGGTCCAGGTAGCTTTTGCCAATTAGTGGCACGTAGGCCTGAGACGTCGCAAAAACGTCTCCGCTTCCGTTTGACCAGTCAGTTATAAAACCTCCAGTAGGAGTCAGTTTCGATTTAAGCCAGGCAACGTGCTTGGCCAAGCTGCTTGATTTCTTGCCGGCGGCCTTGAGCCCCATGAGTGCATAAGCAGTTGAATTCACAGAAGGCCCACCGTAGGCGCTCCAATATGAGTCTTCGACATCAGTTGCCAATAGGTATGCGGCTGCCTTTTTTTCTGATGCTGAGCGTTTCTTGTCTTCGGAATCTGAGCCAAATGTTTCACGGTAATTAATTGCCTGAAGGGCGATACCAGTTGCATCGGGAGTTGAATTAGCTAAGTCTGCTTCACCAAACCCTCCATCCGCATTTTGAAATGTGAGCATCTTTTGCACAACGCGATTTGCCAGCGTGTACTCCTGATAGGAGTTCAAGCCAAGCGCAACCCAGGCGTAATCTATTACACCCGCTTCGGTGCCAGAAATCTCACCGGTCTTATTATTTATGCGCGCAGAAAGCTTTTTGAAAACCTCAAACCTAATTGCATTATTTGGAACGTTGATAGCCTCGCTAGTAAAAAGGAACTTACCGGCACGCCCCACCTTTAGGCTTTTTGCGGTGTCCTTGTTGAATAGGTAACCCTTAGATGAGCTGCCAAGCGGCTGTGTCTTGGTTGAGAGCATGTAGGTAATGGCTGGCAATTGCTGAACGAAAGTTTTTCCTCCGGCCTTAAGTTGCAGCATTGCTTCTAGCGTGAAGCCATACTCTGGTGTGCCTGCAGGATATCCATCCAGGGCCTTACCCTTCACCATTGCATTTGAAAGAAAGGAAACAGTGCTTGCATAGGGGTTGGCGGCGCTGGCTGGAGCACCAATAGCCAAGCTAAGTAGAGAGGTAATGCTGAAAATAGCTGCGATTTTGCGCAACCCAGATGTGTGACTCATTATTCAGAGCCTTTCGCAATTAGCGATCTGAGTGCGAAGGCGAAAAGGCGTGCGCCAATTCGACTCCGACCGTAGACCTCGACGGTTATAACTGGAGTCTTTTGCAAGCTCTACAGGCAATCCGACTTTCGATAAATCGATCACGGTTGCGGGTCAGCGTCGGATTTTCACCGACTTCCCCTGCAGAAAGCAAAACACGTTGGCACTGCTGCCAACATCACAAATCTACCTGCATTTCTTTAGGGCAGTGGGAGGCTTTTGCCAATCAAGGCGTAGCCCACGAATGAAACCGCATCCAGAATGAAGTGGGCAAAAACCAGGGGCATCACTCGGCCCCATTTTTTATAGGCCCAGCCAAACACTAGGCCCATCACAAAGTTTCCGATGAAGCCGGCAAAACCTTGGTAAAGGTGGTAGCTACCTCGCAGTGTGGCGCTAATTACTAACTGCACCCGGTCTGAAATCCCCAGCTTGCCTAATCGATTGAACAGGTAGCCAACCACAATGATTTCCTCTGACACCGCGGCCTTTACCGCTGCCAATAGCAAAATTGGCACTACCCACCAGTAATCGTCGAGCTCGGCCGGAACAATTTTTGAAGACAGCCCAAGTAAACGCGCACCGAGATAAAGAGCCAAACCTGGCACACCGATAACCGCCGCAAGGCCGACACCGCGACTTAGCCAAAAAGCTGGCCCCTGCAGGTTGAGTCCAATGATTTTGAAGGGGTGTTTGTCTGTTTGCCAAATTAGGTAAAGAGCTAAGGCAACTGGAGCTAGACCAAAACTTATGGCCAAAAGCTGGTAGGTCATATCCAGCCATTCAGCCCTTGCCATAGAGCCGTTTATTTTTGTGACCTGAGCACCCAGCCCCGCAGGGGAGAGCAGCTTTGCAATAAGCGCAACCACCGAATAAATGGCTGAAGCTCCAAGGCTCAAAGACAAAACAATTAAAACCTCGAAGAATAAAGGTTTACGGGCGATCTTCAATTGAGCACTCCTTTGTGCCGCCGGGCAGACGATGTCGATTTTTAGCCACCCAGCGATAAACCCAGGCAGAAATTGGGGAAAAAGCAATCAAAAGGTACCCCAAGGCCCGCCAGGCCAGAGATTTCTGATTCAAGAACAGCCAGGCAACAGCGCGGTGGCCGCCCAAATGGGTCTCTCCGTCAATAAGCCATACCTGAGCCTTTGCCTCGGCAAGAGAAAGGTGGTGTTCGCTAAGGTCTAGTTTTTGGAAGGCTGCATAACGGGGTAGGTCTTTAAGGTGAGTAATTGCCCAATTTAGGCTGTTTTTACAGAATGCGCAGTCGCCATCGTAAATGAGTATTGCCCCGGGTTTCATGATTTGAGCATAGGCTCAACCGAAGAAAATTTTTTGAATGTTTCGAATTGGATAATTTTGTTGCGATTCAAATAAAAATAATTTTCTAATCGCATAGAGTATTGACGTGTTGAGCAAAGAAGCTTCCAAGACTGTCGCGGGCAGAAGCCCCAGGCAGTTGGCCTGGCGCAGGTTTAGGAGCAACAAAGTAGGTGTGCCATCGCTCGTTGCTGCACTCATCATTGTTGGCGCGGTGGTTTTTGCTCCACAGGTATGTGCGCTCTTGGGAATCTCGCCAGATGTAAGAGACGCTGACGCAATTGACTCTCGTGGCCAGGTAGTTGGCGAATGGGGTGGCATAAGTGCAGAGCATCCGCTTGGAGTGGTACCCGGAATTGGTTACGACGTATTAGCCAGACTTCTATATGGTGCTCAAATCTCATTCTTGATTGCCTTAATGGCAACCTTGGCCAGCGTTGGAGCCGGTTTGGTATTTGGAATGCTGTCTGGATACTTCCGAGGCAAAGTAGACAGCGTAATTGGACGCTACACAGATTTCTTGTTGGCCTTTCCTTCTTTCTTCATGATTCTTGCTCTGAGTGCTCCAATGATTCAACGAATTGAAATGTCTGGAATAGCTCGCAATAACGATGCGCGAATTCTTTACTTGATATTGATTTTGGCTTTTTTTGGTTGGCCTTACCTTTCAAGAATTATTCGCTCACAAGTACTATCACTTCGCGAACGTGATTTTGTGCTTTCAGCAAGAGCATTGGGCGCCTCGAACACAAGAATTATTTTCAAAGAGATTTTGCCAAATGTGTGGACCCCTGTGATTGTCTACATGTCACTAACCTTGCCGGGCTACCTAACTGCAGAGGCCGTTTTTTCTTATTTGGGAATCGGAGTTCAGCCGCCAACTCCAACTTGGGGTTTGCTAATCGCTGACTCTACAAAGTTCATCATCAATGAACCTACATACTTCTTTATTCCATCGCTTTCGTTGATTCTTGTCGTCTTGGTTTTTAACCTGCTCGGCGATGCAATCCGCGATGCTCTTGACCCTAAGAGTGAAAGTTAAAAAAAGACTTACCTCCTTTTGAGGTAATAACAGAAAACCGACAAAGAACTCCAAAGGAGGGGGAAATGTTGAAAGGCAACAAAAAGGCGCTAAAGACTACTTTGGCAACCCTTGCTGTAGCAGCACTAGCTACAGCAGGACTAACCGGCTGTTCAGCCGGTGGCAACGCGGGTGGAACTCTTACTTACGTAACGTTCCAAGATGCTTGGACACACGCTGACCCAAACCGCAACTACACCGGGCGCGACATTGCCTGGTTTGGTTCATACATGCACCGCACCCTGACTGCGTATGATCGCGCAGAGGGCGCTGCAGGTTCTGCAGTTGTTCCAGACTTGGCTACCGACACCGGTACTGCGTCAAACGGCAACAAGACCTGGGAGTTCACCTTGCGTGACGGTGTGTCATTCGAAGATGGCACCCCAATTACCTGTGAAGACGTAAAGTACGGTGTGTCTCGCACATTTGCAACTGACGTAATCACCGATGGCCCTGGATACGCAATCTCTATGCTTGACATTCCATCGGCTGCAGATGGCACCTCTGTTTATAAGGGCCCATACGCTACTGAAGGCAACGACACTGCTGCTTTTGACAAGGCAATCACTTGTTCAGAAGACAACAAGACCATTACCTTCAACCTAAAGCGTGCTGTTGGTGACTTCAACTACACCACCACCTACTTGTCATTCGGCCCAGTTCCAAAGGCTTCTGACACTGGTGACCAGTACGACATGAGCCCTGTTTCTTCAGGACCATACAAGATCGAGTCTTACAAGGCTAAGGACTCAATGGTTCTAGTTCGCAATGAAAACTGGAACAAGGACTCTGACCCGCTACGTGCAACTCGCGCAAACCCAGACAAGATCGTAGTTAAGTTTGGTGTAGCTGAAGAAGTTCGCGACCAGCTGTTGCTGACCGATTCAGACCCAAACACCATGTCTCTTGACGCGCTATTGCCAACCAACTTGCCAACCGTGTTCGGCGATGATGGCAACGTGCTTCCTGAATGGGAAGGTCGCGCAATCAACGTTTATGACCCTTACGTACGTTTTGCTTTTGTGAACGTGAAGAAGTTGAACTGTCTTCCAATTCGCCAGGCAATCTACTACGCAAAGGACTTTGAAGGCCTAATTACCCTTGCTGGTGGCCAGGCGTTCAACGGTGACCCTGCCGACGGTGCTATCAAGCCTCTAATGGGTCTTGACTACAAGAAGGTAACTGGTTACGAAGACTGGACTACCACTCCAAACATTGAGAAGGCAACCGCGTTGATGGCTCAGGCTAAGACCGAGTGTCCAGAGCTTTACGCTCGCGCTACTGATAAGAACAAAGGTTTGGTTTACGACATCGCAGATTCAGAAACCAACAAGAAGTCAGCTGCAATTTGGATTGACTCACTTGCTAAGGCTGGAATCGTGATGAAGTTTAACTTCATCGAAGCT
>JBDLUH010000033.1:0-11997 GCA_039805425.1 Actinomycetota bacterium | reverse complement strand
CTTTACCTCGTAGCCAAGCCACTCAAGACGCTT
Organism: Actinomycetota bacterium; assembly: GCA_039805425.1. GTDB lineage: Bacteria > Actinomycetota > Actinomycetes > Actinomycetales > Microbacteriaceae > Rhodoluna. The sequence continues at coordinate 11,964 of JBDLUH010000033.1, read as the reverse complement.
TTTTGCAACCTTTAGGTTGGCTTGATCACCGTTTAAATCTAAGTGATTAGGGAACAGTGCAACTAAATTGATCAACGTTCAACCGCTTCTGGATCAACAAAACCCAACGCTCTGCGAGTGCGACGCATAGCATCTGCTGAGAATATGACCGTTCTGCGGCCGAGCTTGGGAGCGGGTAGATTAAAGAATTTGTCCAAAGCAACATCCAATTCCGGAATTATCTCGCCTATAGCAATCTCGTCGTAAGCCAATCGAAGTGCTATTTCTGCATAATTGAAACCAGTAATAATATCGACAGCCGGCATGTTCTTCATGTCTACTGTCCAAAGCCACGACGGGTCATGCACGTCTCGGCCGATGGCGAGCATCACCTGCTCTTGATCTTTGGGCAGGTTGTCGAGGTTGAGCTGAAAGCTCATTGGGTTCTGAACCAGAATGAATTCAACGTCTACCCCGTTTACCTGAGTGATTTCACCGCGAGCAAAAACTGGTGGCAGTTCGGCAAGGGTTTGAGCCGCCAATTGAGCGTCGAAGGAATTACCAAGGTATCTGCGGGCGCTCTCCAAAGCAGCAGCAGCATCCAAAGCAAAATGAATACCTCTGTTTGGCAACTCAAAGGTAATTTCGACAGATCCAACACGGGATTTTGTTGCCCCAGTTCCGTGATCTTTAATTTCTGTGTCTACCTGCGGTCTTGGTAACTCACTTAGATAAGTTGGCGCATTTCCAAGTCCGTGCTCGGTGGCTGCAATAATGTGCTTTTCGATTCCAAACCAAGAAGTTTTTGGGTTATTTACATTTTTATCAATTAGCAACACATTTTGATCGTCTGCATTCAGTACGAGGGCCTCAGTAGCCCTTGCTGAAACAGCTGCCAGCTTATCCCTAACCAGCGCTGGGTCAATAAAGCGGTCAAGTTGATCATCTAAAACGTTGAGAACTGTCACTTGTCTTGGTTTGATTCGCTTGGTTATCTCTGCAGCGTGGCCTTCATCCATTTCAAGAATTGCAACGTCTCCAGAAATTTTTCCGCCAAGGCTTGAACGCTCAATTATCGAAGAGAAGAAGCCCTGCGCGATATTTGCCGTTGATGGATTAGTAAAAACAGTTTTTCCGTGAGCTCTTGCAATTGCTACCAACATTTTGGTTGTAGTTGATTTTCCGGCCGAACCGGTGACAACAAGGAGGCCTTCGGGAAATTTTGAAAGAGTCTTCGACAACAGTCCAGGTGCAATTTTGCTGAGCACTAAACCAGGCAACGCCGATCCGCCACCAGGCCGCAGCAGGCGAACAACCGTGCGTACTAAACGCCCAATCAAAATCGCTGGTACGTAGAACACGTTGAACTTAGTTCTCTAGGTAATCGCGCAGCATCTGTGAACGTGATGGGTGACGCAGCTTAGACATAGTCTTTGATTCAATTTGACGAATACGCTCACGAGTCACACCGAACTCTTCACCAATTTGGTCAAGAGTCTTCTGAACACCGTCTCCGAGACCAAAGCGGCTTCTAATAACGCCTGCTTCTCTTGGGTGTAAAGAATCAAGAATGCGCTCTAGTTCTCTTTGCAGCATTGTGAAACCAACAGCATCTGCCGGTACCACCGCTTCGGTGTCTTCGATTAGGTCACCGAATTCGCTATCACCGTCTTCTCCCAATGGTGTTGAAAGTGAGATTGGCTCGCGGCCATACTTCTGAACCTCAACAACCTTTTCAGGGGTCATATCTAGTTCACGAGCAAGCTCTTCTGGAGTAGGTTCGCGACCCAAGTCTTGAAGAAGTTGACGCTGAACACGGGCCAGCTTGTTAATTACTTCAACCATGTGCACTGGAATACGAATGGTTCTAGCCTGGTCGGCCATTGCGCGAGTGATTGCCTGGCGAATCCACCAAGTTGCGTAAGTCGAGAACTTGTACCCCTTGGTGTAGTCAAACTTTTCAACCGCACGGATAAGGCCTAGGTTTCCCTCTTGAATCAAATCAAGAAACTGCATACCTCGTCCGGTGTAGCGCTTTGCAAGGCTTACCACCAAACGAAGGTTGGCCTCAAGCAAGTGGCTCTTCGCGCGCTGCCCATCTTTCACAACCCACTTCAGGTCACGCTCGACATCTCGTGAGATTTTCTTATCAGTGGCTAACTTTTCCTCAGCGAAAAGACCAGCTTCGATTCGCTTTGCAAGTTCTACTTCAAGCTCGGCATTAAGCAGCGCGACTTTACCTATTTGCTTCAGGTAATCCTTTACCGGGTCAGCGGTCGCGCCGGTGATAGTAGTTGTCTGCGCAGGAATGTCGTCTTCTTCGCGGTGCGAAAGAACCATACCGCCTAGGTTTTCAATTTCCTTGCTCTTGTCGTCTTCTGGCTCTTCCTCTGGAAGCTCCTCTTCAACGGCTGCGATGTCTACTACTGCGGCAGCTTCGGCAACGATCTCTTCAACTGAATCAAGTTCAGCGTCGTCGTCAATCTCTTCGTCGTCGTCGTCCATTCCCTTAGGGAGTTTGCTTGCTTTTGCAGGTTTTGCCTTATTCGCCGGCACTGCTGCAGCCTTACCTTTAGCAGCTGGGGCCTTGATTGCTGCTTTTGCAGCAGGTTTAGCCGAAGTCTTTACGGCGGTTTTTACGGCAGCTTTCGCAGGAGCCTTGGTTGTTGCCTTTGCAGCAGTTTTGGCAACTGGCTTGGCGCCTGATTTTGCAGAAGTCTTAGTTACTGCCTTTGCCGAAGCCTTGGCAACAGGCTTTGCTGCTGGCTTAGCCGAAGCCTTGGCAACAGGCTTTGCTGCTGGCTTAGCCGAAGTCTTGGCAGCGGGCTTAGCCGCTGCTTTCGCCGCAGGCTTCGCTGCAGGCTTCGCTGCAGGCTTTGCGGTGGTTTTTGACACAGTCTTAGCGACAGGCTTAGCTGCAGATTTAGTCGCAGGTTTTGCTGTTTTAGAGGCTGGCTTGCCAACTGCCTTAGAAGACTTGGCTGATGCAGTTTTTGCGGTTGAGGCAGAAATGACTGGAGTTTCCTTAGCTTTAGCGGGCTTTATCCCTGGTTTCTTATCGTTTGAGCCACGCAAAAGGCTAGAGAGAAGGCCGCTGCGCTTTTTGCCAGCTTTTGCCTCGTTTTCTTTCTTAGCCAATTGATACCTTTCGACGCCCCCACCGAACCGATTTATACCGTTCCGGGCATTACTAAGACCCATGTCAAGTTCTTCAAAACAAGAACGACTGGGTCTTGAACAAAATTATAACCGCGAAACCAGCCCAATATGGCCATTTACTGCGTTTTGCGACTAATTCTCTCGCTGATAACAACCCTTATAGGCCGAAGAACTATTCCTTCATCCAAGAACAGCTTGGCGCGAGCCTTTCGCCTTTCGACCAAAAACATGCTTGTGCCTATTGCCAAGGCAACGAATTGAACGCTCATGGCCCATTTGAAGCCCTGCAGGCTGTAGAGATCTGCTTTAGATTCTGAACTGCTATTTAGTGCCTTAACGACATCAAGAATTACTCCAGCAAAAAACATCATGGTAAATGTGGCAACAAATCCGCCAATGTTCACAAAGCCACTCGCTGAGCCCAGCCGACTCTTGTTCACGAACCCCTTTGCATAGTCAAATGCAATCATCGACATGGGCCCACTGATTGCCAAAACCAAACAAAGCAAAGCCACCAGCCAAAGCGGGGCACGCCCAGGAAGACCAATCACTAGCGACCAGGAAACTGCTAAAGCAAAAACAGTGACTAGAACCAAGAAGGATCTGCGTTTTGGAAAGCGGGCACAAAACGCGCTGATCAATGGACCAACGAAAAACCCAATGATCACGAAACCGCTCAACAGCCAGGAGGTAGCTACGGTTGAGAAACCTTGACCTTGAACCAAAAATGGGTATCCCCATAAAAGCAAAAACACTGATGGCGCAGATTGCAAGGTGAAGTGGGTCCAGAACGCCATTCGAATGCCCGGGTGCTTCACATTTTCAACAAGCTGAGAAAAGACAATCTTGAAAGTTGAATCACCCGAAAGCGCGTGACTGCCCGGTCTGTCATTGACGATAAAAATTAAGCCAATAAAAACTGCGGCAAGGGACGCAGCGGAAAGGAGCATGAAGGCACTGTTCCAACCGGCGAAGCCCAGAATCGCCGCAAACGGTATTGCCGAAACTGCCTGGCCTAATTGACCAATGTTGGTTGTTAATTGTTGAACCCTAGTTGCTTTAGCACCTTCATACCAGCCATTAACTAACCTGATCACTGAAATGAAAACGAAGGCATCGCCAAAGCCAACAAGCATTCTGCCTAGGACGGCAACCGATAGAACTTCAGAAATTGAAACTAGAAACTGACCAAGACTCATTGAAGCGGCCCCAAAAACCAAAAGGGCTTTTGCGCCAAATCTGTCGAGCAAAATACCCACAGGCACCTGCATAAGCGCATAAACAATAAGTTGAGCAACCGCCAAGGTAGACAATGCCGTGGCCGCTACTTCAAATTTTTCTGCTGCTAAAAGCGAGGCTACGCCCATGCTTGACCGGTTGGTTACCGCCATCAAATATGAAAGCGAACCGGCAGCCAGTACCCAAAAAGCTTTTGTTTTATTCACCGGCTTATTCTTGCAAAGGAATAGTCTGCTTCTATGCAGAAACTGGCAATCGTCACGGGTGGAAACACTGGAATAGGTAAACAAACCGCACTCATGCTCGCTAATGCAAACCACGACATTGTTATCGGCTGCCGCAACACTAAGCAAGGTGATGCAACTGCAAAAGAAATAATGATGCGATTTCCCGAAGTATCGGTCGAGGTTAGAAAGCTTGACCTCTCAGACCTTGATTCTGTAACTATGTTCTGTCAAACCCAAGCAAAACAATGGGATGTCCTGGTGAATAACGCCGGAGCAAAAATAGAGACACCACTAAAACTTACAAAGCAAAATTTTGAGTGGCATCTAGGCGTTAATCATCTTGGACATTTTGCCTTGACAGCTGATCTTTGGTGCACGGCGTCAACCAATGCAACCGTAACAACTGTTTCTTCTGTTGTTGCCGGAAAGGGTAAATTAAATTTCGAGATTCAAGATGGCCAATTTGACCAAGCAAAGCAGTATGCAAACTCCAAACTGATGAATTATGCGTTCGCAATGATGCTTGCCAAGAAAATTAATGGCACTGGTCGAGCTTCAACCGCTGCTCATCCTGGATTCGCCAGAGCGGATGCTTATGGAAATAAGGGAATAAGAATCGCAGAGTACATGCTGGCCCAGTCCGCAAAATCGGGCGCCAAGCCAATTTTTGAAGCTACTTCTTCAAATAACGCAACGTATGTAGCGCCAGGGATATTTGAACTATGGGGAAATCCAAGCGAAGCAAGACATCACCAAATAAGTAGCGATGACATTGAAGAGTTCTGGCATAAAAGCGAAATGCTTACTGGGCGAAAGTTTCTTAGTGACTAATCGTCCATTGAATTGCGTCGTCTAATGGCTAGGTAGTCTTCGAGCTCTGCGGCAATTTCCTCGGCAGTCGGCATCTTTGCAATTGGTTTAGCAATTGGCGCGCGATTCGGACCGCTACTTTCAGTTGCGTACCCTTGCTCCAAATTCTTGACGAGCTTTTGAAGGTCTTCGTTCTTCTCTAATTGTGAATCTAACTTCGCAAGAAACTGAATGGAGTCTTCACGAATCGCATCCGTAGGAAATACCAACCCTGTTGCAGATGAAATTTGTTCAAATGCAACAACAGCAGCTTGCGGGAATTCGCTTTCGCTTAGATAGTGAGGTACCAGCATCACAAAGCCAACCGTTGGCAAGGAGATTCCGCTCAATCGGTATTCCAAAAGATGCAGCACGTTGCCAGGGACTTGAGTTTGCGGCTTCCATTCAGACACAGCGTCAATAATGTCAAGGCGATTACCAGAAACCGTCACTCCCACCGAGCGTGTATGTGGGATTGGGAACGGTATTGAGTGGACCCAGGTGAAGTCTTCCACCTCAAGACCGCTGACTAGATCAAGAATTGCCTCTGCGAATGCTTCCCACTTGAAATCAGGTTCGTATCCGTGAAGGTAAAGAAATGGCTGATTCGCCTCGTCATAAACCAAGTACAAGCCAAGAATTGCTGGCTCGTAGTGCTCGATATGATCTCTTTCAAAAAACATCACGGGACGTCGGGATCGGTAGTCCAAGAGTTCGTCATTTTTAAACTGAACAACTAGCTCTGCAGCCAGATTGGCAAAAATGTGATCTGCTACCTGATTTAATGTTGATCCGGCATCAGTAAACCCGGTAAGTCCAGCAATCAAATGAAGACCCTTTGGAACGTCAACGAATCCGTCTTTGAATTCGAACAGTTTTCTTGAGTGGGTCATTGAAATATCCTAACTCTCGACAATTAGCATGGTGACATGAGCACACTAAAAATCACTATCGCCACCAAGTCCCCAGCCTTCAAAAAAGACACTGTCTATGTTGTTGGCGTTAAAGAGCAATCTAAGAAGCTTCAATTGACAAAAACGTCTTCAGATCTCACAAGCCTGGCGAAGCATGATTTGGAACAGCTTGGAGCCAGTGCTGCTTTAGAAAGCCTTACCAAGGTGGCAGCACCAAACGGAGCAGTTTTCGCGCTGATCGGTGTGGGTTCATACAAAATCCACCAAAACTTGGCACGCGAACTTGGTGGAGTCATTTCTAGGCAATTGGGCATGTTCAGTGAACTGGTAGTCGACATTGGCCCATTGAACAAGGATCTGAGCTTGGCTCTAATTGAGGGGCTGCAACTTGGTTTTTACCAATACAACGGCAAAAAGAGCAAGAACAGCATTAAACCGGTGGTGCTAAACAAGGTCACTTTGGTCACCGATTCAAAGATCAGCGCCAACGAGCTCAACCAGATTGCTGTCTTGAGCCAAGCCGTCAGAGACACCAGAGACTTGGTCAACACTCCACCAAACGACATGTACCCAGCATCAATGGTGAAGGCTGTGCAAAGCGGAATTAAGGGTCTCGGACTCAAGATCCAGATTTGGGATGAAAAAGCTCTTGCCAAAGATGGATTCGGTGGCATTTTGGCCGTTGGCATGGGCTCTAGCCGCCCGCCTCGTCTTGTGAAAATCGAGTACAAACCCAAAGGCAGCAGCAAGCACCTAGCACTAGTTGGCAAAGGCATAACTTTTGACACCGGCGGGCTAAGTCTGAAACCGGCTGAGTCAATGGTTGGCATGAAATACGACATGACTGGCGCCGCAACCTCTTTTCAGGCAATTGTGGCGATTGCAAAACTTGGACTGCCAGTTCAGGTAACCGCGTGGCTTTGCTTAGCCGAAAACATGCCGTCTAGCACTGCGCAACGCCCCGATGATGTGATTCGAATCAGGAACGGGAAAACCGTTGAGGTGCTTAATACAGATGCGGAAGGCCGTCTAGTTCTTGCCGATGGGCTCTCAGCTGCCGTCGAGACGAAGCCAGACATGATTATTGACATTGCAACACTGACCGGGGCAGCAACAATTGCCCTCGGCAACCGATACGCCGGTCTTATGGGAGCCGAAAAGGCTGTGAAAGCAGTTGAGAAAGCGGCAGAAAAAGCGGGCGAATTGGTCTGGCACATGCCACTTCCAAGCGAACTTAGGTCTCTTTTGAACTCCGATGTAGCAGACATCGCCAACGTCAAGATTGGAAATCGTGCAGGTGGAATGCTGGTTGGTGGGCACTTCCTTAGAGAATTCGTTCCAAATGAGGTTGATTGGGCTCACCTTGACATCGCCGGACCAGCCGATAACAGCGGATCAGCCTACGGCTACACGCCCAAAGGTGGTACAGGCGTGATTTTGAGAACCCTTGTCTCAGTTGCCGAGGGACTATCAAGCAATAAATAGGCAGATTTCAGTAGTAAAGTTTGAAGGTATTGACGAACCTCTTTTTAGGAGAAATTAATTGGCTGACCACAACTTTGACGTTGTTATTCTCGGTGGCGGAAGTGGTGGCTATGCAGCCGCTCTTCGCTCGGCGCAACTTGGTAAATCTGTTGCCCTAATTGAGAAAGATAAGTTGGGTGGCACTTGCCTTCACCGTGGTTGTATTCCAACCAAGGCACTGCTTCACTCAGCTGAAATTGCTGACAATGTTAAAGACGCTGCCCACTATGGTGTGCAGGCAACATTCGGCGCAATCGACATGCCAGCCGTAAATTCATACCGAGACTCAATCGTCGACCGCCTATTTAAGGGGCTTACCGGTTTAGTTGGATCAAAGAACATCACTGTCGTCTCAGGTGAAGGACGACTAACCGGACCCCGCACCATTCAGGTAAACGGCGACTACTACACCGGTGAGAACGTTGTTCTGGCATCAGGCTCTTACAGTCGCACATTGCCAGGCTTGGAAATTGGCGGCCGAGTAATAACCTCTGAGCACGCTTTGCAATTGAACTTCGTACCCAAAAAAGCCATCGTTCTTGGCGGCGGTGTAATTGGTGTTGAATTTGCATCAATCTGGAAATCTTTTGGAACAGAGGTAACAATCGTCGAAGGGCTTCCTCACCTAGTTCCAAATGAAGACGAAGCTGTGAGTAAGGGCCTAGAACGCGCATTCCGCAAACGTGGCATTGATTTTAAACTGGGAGTTCGTTTCTCAGGTGTCACACAGAGTGAGACCGGAGTGGTGGTAAGCCTCGAAAGCGGCGAACAACTTGAAGCAGACTTGCTGCTGGTAGCGGTAGGTCGTGGACCAAACACTGCAGGACTTGGATATGACGAACAGGGCGTTGCTATGGATCGCGGTTATGTTCTTACCAACGACCGTCTACAGACAAACTTGCCAAACGTATATGCCGCGGGTGACATCGTTCCTGGCTTGCAGCTTGCTCACCGTGGGTTCCAGCAGGGTATCTTCATTGCTGAAGAAATTGCCGGATTGAAGCCGGCTTTTATTGATGAAACAGGAATCCCTAAGGTCACTTACTGCGAACCGGAAGTTGCATCAGTTGGCCTGACCGAAGCCAAGGCAGTTGAAACTTATGGTGCGGGTAACATCTCAACTTACGAGTACAACCTTGGTGGAAACGGAAAGAGCCAGATTCTTGGCACTGCTGGATTCATTAAATTGATTCGCAAGAACAACGGCCCTGTTATCGGTGTTCACATGATTGGTTCACGCGTTGGTGAACAAATTGGTGAAGCGCAACTAATCGTAAATTGGGAAGCATACCCAGAAGACGTTGCCACATTGGTACACGCACACCCAACCATGAATGAAGCTATTGGCGAGGCACACCTAGCACTCGCCGGTAAGCCACTTCACGCACACGCATAAATTTAGAAATCCAAACAGGAGCAAAGATTAAATGAGCGAACAAGTAGTTCTTCCAGCACTTGGCGAGAGCGTTACCGAAGGTACCGTAACCAGATGGCTAAAGAAGGTTGGCGACAACGTTGCAGTAGATGAACCACTGGTTGAAGTTTCTACAGACAAGGTAGACACCGAGATTCCTTCACCCGTTGCCGGTGTGATTGAGCAAATTTTGGTTCAAGAAGACGAAACAGTTCAAGTTGGTGCAGTGCTTGTGGTTATCGGAAGCGGCTCTGGCGCCCCAGCTCCAACTGCAGCGCCAGTTGCTGAAGCTCCGGCCCCAGTCTCAGTCTCAGCGCCAGTTGCAGCGCCAGTTGCAGCACCAATCACCGAACCTGTAGCTGCTCCTGTAGCTCCGCCGGTTGCACCTCCAGTGGCAGCTCCTGTAGCTCCGCCGGTTGCAGCACCTGCAGCTTCAGCAGTTGATGCTGGATATGTGACTCCCCTAGTTCGAAAGCTCGCCTCAGAAATTGGAATTGATCTTTCCAAGATTGCCGGAACAGGCGTTGGCGGACGCATCCGCAAGGAAGATGTTTTGGCTTCAAACTCAGCACCGGCTGCAACCAGCAGCTATGCAGCACCTGTTGCCGCTTCAACACCGGCGGCACCGTTTTTACCAGGAGCAGCATCTGCGCTTCGTGGCACCACCGAACCAATGTCAAGACTGCGTAAAGTATTAGCAGAGCGCGCTGTTGCGTCTATGGTTTCAACCGCTCAATTGACCACAGTTGTAGAAGTTGATGTAACCAAGATTGCAAACCTTCGCTCACGCGTTCAGCCTCAGTTTGTGGCTGCAACAGGTGGCAAGCTTAACTTCATGCCATTCTTTGCATTGGCCGCAGCCGAAGCACTTCGTGTGCACCCAAAGCTAAATGCCACAATCGATGGCGAGAACATTGTCTACCACGGAACAGAGAACATCTCTTTTGCCGTAGACACTGAAAAAGGTCTGCTAACTCCAGTTATTCGCGATGCGTCAACCCTAAACATTGCGCAGATTGCTCAGCAGATTGCAGATCTTGCTGCCCGCACACGAAACAACCAATTAAAGCCTGATGAACTTGGTGGTGGAACATTCACACTTACCAACACTGGTTCACGCGGTGCCTTGTTTGATACACCGGTTGTGTTCCTGCCTCAAGTGGCAATCCTTGGAACTGGCGTTGTAAGCAAGCGCCCGGTTGTAGTGACAGATGCTAACGGCATGGATTCAATTTCGATTCGCAGCATGGTTTACTTGGCGCTTTCATATGACCACCGTTTAGTAGACGGTGCAGACGCCAGCCGATTCTTGGTTGATGTTAAGTCAAGACTTGAAGAGGCAAACTTTGATGCTGTTCTAGGCATTTAGACCCCGATTCAAAATCATTTCCGAAATCGGTCCAACTAGTTATTTAGTTGGACCGATTTCGTCACCTGCCAACTTCCAGCAATTTTCTGTTTGGTAACTCGAAACTGTTCAGTGTTCAATCCACACGTAATTCGCGCAATTTGCGAGCTGACTCCCCCGATTGTCAGTTCGGGGCCAAACTGAATGTTGAAATTTGAAGCAGTTGGGTCAATTAAAAAAACTACAATGTGCTTCTTGGATTCTTTGAAAACTGCCTCACAGGCATCCTTTGTCGCAGAAGCCGTTGGAATTTCTTTGGGCGTTGAACTTCCGTCCACTTCTAGCGAGTTAACCCAAGGCCATGCAAATGCAAGTAAAACGAACACAATGCTGAAAGCAATTGAAACCATAGGGGTGAACCTCCTAATGGGTTCCTCCTGTTTTTCAATTGACACTATGCGTCTAGAAAGAAGATGAGCGTTTCCAGATCTTGAAATTGCAACGTCAAATAATTCATTTGAATAAAGTTGAGCTACCCAGTTTCGACGCCATGGAAAACGAAATTGAAGCAGCTTAAATTCAGGATTCTTGAGTTTCCAGCCGCACCAACTCAGAGTGATCTGCGAAGCGGGTATTCCTCTTAGATTCGGCTTAAACACCATTGAAGCCTGTCATTGTAAGGTCCTGGAAATAGTTCTATTAGAAGGCTTGTTGATAACCACATACAGCCAGACAACTTAGAATTGACTAATGCCCGACTTCCTTATCGCCGGCTTGGCCCCAGACTTCATTGGGTATGAGCAGGGCTGGGCTATGCAACGAGACATACACGCCAAAGTGGCCTCCGGCGCCATTGCCGATACCGTGATTTTGCTTGAACATAGCAGCGTATTTACCGCCGGCAAAAGAACAGAGGACTCTGAACGCCCAACAGACGGTACGCCGGTCATCGACGTTGACCGCGGTGGCAAAATAACTTGGCATGGCCCAGGACAGCTAGTTGGCTACCCAATAATGAAGCTACCCCAGCCGATAGATGTTGTTGGCTATGTTCGATGGCTCGAGCAAGTACTCATCGATTCAATTTCAGAGCTGGGTTTGAACACAGAACGCGTTGAAGGCAGGAGCGGTGTGTGGGCGCCCATTGGTGACACCCATGTAAAGGTAGCCGCTATTGGAATTAGGGTGGCAGAACACACCACAATGCACGGTTTCGCCCTGAACTGCAACAATTCTTTGGACCCGTATGAAACCATAATCGCGTGTGGAATTCGCGACGCAAAGACCAGCACTCTATCTGAGCTTTTAGGT
>JBDLUH010000032.1:0-12219 GCA_039805425.1 Actinomycetota bacterium | reverse complement strand
TGCACCAAGACGGTGTCGCCAGATTTAAGGGCCAACTCGATGCGACGAGGCTGGTTGCCGGTTTCTGCAAGCTCCCAGTCAACTTCACCAGAGTAAAGAACTGCATTACGACCGCGACCAACATCAACGAACGCGGCTTCCATGGACGGAAGAACATTCTGAATCTTGCCCAGGTAAACATTGCCAATCAGCGAAGCTTCCGACGCTTTCGCCACATAGTGCTCAACTAGAATTCCGTCTTCGAGCACACCAATTTGGATTTTTCCGTCTTTTGAACGAACTACCATAGTGCGGTCTACCGCCTCGCGGCGAGCCAAAAACTCTGACTCAGTAATAGTTGTGCGGCGGCGACCAGCATCACGCCCATCGCGGCGGCGCTGCTTCTTGGCTTCTAGACGAGTTGAACCCTTTACGCGGGTTGGCTCATTGCTTGGCGCTTTTGGTTCGCGAGGTGTTCGAACCTTGACCACAACATTTGGTGCAGTGTTTGGATCTACATCTACAGACTCGCCAGCGCGGCGGCGTGAACGTCTGCGCAGGTGTGAATCGTCAGAAGACTTGTCGTTGGCAATTCCCTTTGCAGAAACCTTGGGGGTTGGCAAATCTGGAGCCATAAACATTAGCGAGGTTGCGGAAAGCGGTGCAGCTAGCGGAGGCAATCCAGCTTGGGCGCTGGTTTTTGACTCTGAGCTGTTATCTGCAGCGTCTTTTTCTGCTTTAGCCTTTGCTCCGCGCTTAGCCGGAGCTTTCTTTGTGGCTTTCTCTAACACTTCATCAACTGAAACCGGTGCCTTTACCGCCTTTTTAGCGGGGGCTTTCTTGGCTACAGGTTTTTTGTCGGCAACTTCTGCTTCGGCTACAACTTTTTTGGTTGCACGGGCACGAGTTGGTTTCTTCTCTGCGGGTACGTTTAAATCTTCGTTTTTCACCATTTCTGGTGCACTCCAAGCTGCCTCACCTAGGCCACACTCACTAGGCCCTGAGGCTTGAATCCTTGCTGATCACGTTTGTGAACAACCAAAACTATCTGCGAGCAACATCTTTTGCGGCTATCGCTGCCTTGAGATCAATGATGATCCGGTCTTATGCGTTCTAAGCGCTTGGTTCTCGCTAAATCTTTAGTCGATTCCGGTGTGGCGGCCTCAACTGCTCTAAGTATGACACTCGACCACTGAAAAGTCATCAATTTGGCGTGTCATACTGGATTTATGAGTGCACTAAAGCAGCCAGAAGGCATCACTTTGGAGCCAACCCGCGGGTTTGCCATTACCTTGATTTGGACTGGCCTACTGGGCTGGTTTGCAGCATTTTCGCTGGTTTTGGAACGAATTCACGTTGCAACCAACCCAAACGCAACTTTGAGCTGCGATCTAAATCCTTTTATATCTTGTAAATCAGTAATGCTGACCCCACAGGCCTCCCTGTTTGGATTCCCAAATCCGCTGATAGGTTTGGCGGCCTTTGTGGCGCCTATCGCTGTTGGAGTTGCAATTCTTGCTGGTGCAAAATTTGCTGCTTGGTTCTGGAGAATATTTGCTGTTGGAATCACTGGCGGATTCTTGTTCGTGCTTTGGCTTTGGGTTCAAAGCACTTTTGTTATTGGGGTGCTTTGCCCTTACTGCATGGTGGCCTGGGCGGCAATGGTGCCATTGTTCTGGAAGGTCATTTTATTTGGCACAAAAGATGGCTTCATCGATACGCCACTGAGATTTGTAGATTTCTTTGACCGCGCTTACGACAAGTCATGGGTTTTCACGCTAGTCACCGAAGCGATTGTAATTGCCGTGATAATTGTGCGCTTCTGGTCTATGTGGCCAGCTCTCTGGAGCTAAAACCAGAGCAGTTGATTCATCAACTGCGGTTAAAACCAGAGCAGTTGATTCATCAACTGCGGTTAAAACCAGAGCCCAAGCTCACGAGCAGCTGATTCTTCAGAATCAGAACCGTGCACAAGATTCTGTTGAACTTTTAGACCCCAATCGCGGCCAAGGTCTCCACGAATGGTGCCGGGCGCTGCAACGGTTGGATCAGTTGCACCAGCCAGTGATCTAAAGCCTTCAATCACTCTATTTCCCTCAAGCTTGATAGCCACCACATCTCCCGAGGACATAAATTCAACTAGAGGTTCAAAAAATGGCTTACCCTCGTGCTCTGCGTAGTGGGCATGCAGTAATTCTTTTGAAGGAGTGAACTTCTTTAGATCGGCTACTACGTACCCTTTAGCCTCTAAACGAGAAATGATCGAGCCAATTAAATTGCGCTTCACTGCGTCTGGCTTCAATAGGACCAAAGTCTGCTGGGTAGAACTTGAAGTCATTTATTTTTCCTCCGTTGCTGCTTTTGCGTCTAGTACCGCTCTTGCTTTATCAATTGTGCCACCGGCAAACATGGCCCAAGCCCAAAGACATAAGAAGACTCCGCCAAGAACGTACATTAGGGGAACCCAGATTCCCAGTGAAACTACCACCAGCTGAAGAAGCCATCCCCAGGCATACGAAAACTTTTTACCCAAGACCGCTGGCGTCACCATTAATAAAACTGTGAGGCTAAGCCCAATTGCCCATACGGTTGGACCGTCGGCAACCTTTAGGCCAAACGCAACCAACATGGCAAAGAAAACAACGCCTGATTCAAATACCATCAGCATTGAGCTGAGTGCGCGCTTTGTTGAACGATTACGCATCTTGTTCCGCCTCTATTTGCTTTAATTTTAGAACTTGACCAACCAAAGTAATTGATCCGGTCACCACAATTGCCGATGCCTGCGATGGCGGAAGTAACTTTGCAGCTTCTGCCAATGCCCACTGCGGGTTTGCCTGAACTTTAACGCGATCGCTTCCAAATACTTCTCTGGCTAATTCAGCAAGCTCTTGGGCTGGAATAGCGCGTGCTGAATCTGACTGGGTGATGATGAACTCGACAAAAGAGTCATCCAATATTTCCAGAAGCGCACGAGCATCTTTTTCGGCCAGAATCGAAATGACTCCAACCGCATACGGTGAGCCAAATGATTCCTTGAGCGCTTTAACCAGCGACTTTGCTCCATCTGGGTTGTGAGCGGCATCAAGAATAGTTAGCGGATCACGGCTTACTACCTGCAAACGCCCAGGTGAAGAAAAATCAACAAAAGAGGCTCGAACCACGTCGTCCATAATTCTTTGAGCCGCACCACCAATAAAAGCCTCAACCGCAGCAACTGCCAAAGCTGCATTTTCTGCTTGATACCCGCCGTGAACTGGCAGATTCAAATCGGAATATTCGCCAACGGCACTGCGAATGGAAACAGTTTGACCCAATTTATTTGGCTGGGCTTCGGTAACTGCAAAATCAGTTCCGTAGGTAAGAAACTTTTCCGCAATTTCAGCGGACTTGATCGAAAGAATCTTCAACGCATCTGCTGGCTGTGAGGCACTTAGTACGATTGCGCCAGGTTTGATAATTCCAGCCTTCGTGGTTGCAATCTCTTCAACGGTTGAACCAAGGCGGTCCATGTGATCAAGCGCTATTGGGGTGAACACTGCAACATCACCATCAGCAACATTTGTGGAATCCCACTCGCCGCCCATTCCTACTTCAAGAACCAGAACATCAACCGGTGCGTCGGCGAAAATTGCAAAACCTAATACAGCAAGAACTTCAAAGAAAGTGAGGGCATCATCACCTGCAGCCTCGAGTTCGGCATCAACCAAACCAACTATGGGTTCAATTTCTGTCCAAATATTAAATAGTCGCTCGTCAGATACCGGCTCGCCATCAAGCGACATTCTTTCGTTCAACTTGACTAGATGTGGGCTAGTGAATCTTCCGGTGCGCAGCCCGTGTTCACGAAGAAGTCTTTCAATGAAACGGCTGGTGCTGGTTTTGCCGTTGGTTCCGGTGACGTGAATAACTCGATAAGCCTTTTGTGGATCTCCGAGCAAAGTAGCCAACCGAGCTGTTGGTTCTAGTCGAGGGCGAATTTTGTTTTCTGGCACGCGAGCCAAAAGCGCATCTTCAACCTCTTTAGCTTTTAGCGCCCAGTAGTGCTCTTCGCTTTGGTTTTCGATCACTTCGCCGCCACAACAGCCACGTGCACCTCTACCTGTTGACCCTCGCCCACCGCAACAGCGTTTGATAGTGCACCCGAACTAACGGTTTCTAACTCCAAAGTTAAAGTTTCACTCTTGACTAACTGTGAATGTTCTGCAACGGCGGCCAGTACATCATCGGTTGCTTTCAAAGTCAACTTGATTCGATCACTGACATCAAAGTTGGCATCTTTGCGTGCAGACTGAACTGCACGAATAACATCGCGGGCTAGTCCTTCGGCGGCAAGTTCAGCAGAGACGCGGCCATCTAGAATCAAGAACCCGCCAGAAGGAAGAATTCCAATGTGGTCTGTAACTTCAGTTTCATCGGCAGAAGTAGAAGTGTCAGCTACCAAATCAATTTCGTATTCGCCTTCAACAAGCCCAATACCGCCAACAACAACTAGTCCATCAACCTCAGACCAGTCGCCTGCCTTTGCAGACTGAATTACGGTCTGGACGCTCTTACCAATTCGTGGACCAGCTGCCCTGGAATTAACTGTTAGACGCTTAATGACTCCAAACTCAGTTGTTGAATCTAGTGATAGTTCAACAAGTTCAACTGCCTTAACATTTAGTTCCTCAGCGATGATGTCGGCAAACTGATTGAGTGCAGAAGCACTCTTAGTGACCACTGTCAATTTAGCTAGCGGCAAACGAACCCTAAGACCCGAAGCCTTGCGAAGACTTGAAGCAACAGAACTAACGGTACGCACCTGGTCCATAGCTTCAACCAGAGCAGCGTCATGCGGCAACTCGCTGGCAATTGGCCAAGATTCTAAGTGCACGCTGCGCCCACCGGTTAGGCCGCGCCAAATTTCTTCGGTGACCATAGGAAGCAAAGGTGCTGCAACGCGCGAAACTATCTCGAGCACTGTGTACAGGGTGTCGAACGCTTCAGCTGAGCCGTCCCAGAAGCGATCACGTGAACGACGCACATACCAATTGGTTAGAACATCAGCAAAGTCTCTCAGGCTGGCAGCGGCTGAATAAGAATCAAACTTATTGAGGTGAGATTCAACATCATTAACCAGGTCATGAGTCTTTGAAAGAAGATACCGGTCAAGAAGGTCTTGGCTTTGAGTAGACCACTTTGCTTCGTATCCTGAAGCATTGGCATAAAGCGAGAAGAAATACCAAGTGTTCCAGAGCGGCAACAGAACCTGACGCACACCTTCGCGAATTCCCTGCTCGGTAACAATCAAGTTTCCGCCGCGAAGAATTGGGCTAGACAGCAAGAACCAACGCATGGCATCGGCACCATCGCGATCAAAAACTTCATTAACGTCTGGATAGTTGCGCAACGACTTTGACATTTTTTGTCCGTCGTTTCCCAGAATAATTCCATGAGAAATTGCAGCTTTAAATGCCGGGCGATCAAATAATGCGGTTGATAAAACGTGCAGTGTGTAAAACCAACCACGGGTCTGACCAACGTATTCAACGATGTAGTCGCCCGGATTGTGAGTTTCAAACCATTCACGGTTTTCAAACGGATAGTGCGACTGCGCAAATGGCATTGAACCTGATTCAAACCAGCAGTCAAGAACTTCAGGCACTCGGCGCATTATTGACTTACCGGTTGGGTCATCTGGGTTTTGCCTGGTTAGTGCGTCAATTACTGGGCGGTGGAAGTCTGATGGGCGCACTCCAAAGTCACGCTCCAGCTCCTCCATTGATCCATACACGTCAATGCGCGGGTAGTTAGGGTCGTCTGATTTCCAAACAGGAATAGGTGCGCCCCAGAAGCGGTTGCGGCTGATTGCCCAGTCGCGAACGTTTTCTAGCCATTTACCAAAAGAACCATCTTTGGTGTGATCTGGAGTCCAATCAATTTTTTGGTTTAGCTCCAGCATGCGATCGCGCAGTTTTGTGGTTTCAACAAACCAAGATGAAACCGCTTTATAGATCAGCGGGTTTTTACAGCGATAGCAATGTGGGTATGAGTGCTCATATGAAGCCTGACGCAAGACTCGCCCTGCAGTTTTTAGGTGCTGCGAAATTGGCTTATTTGCCTCGAATACGTGCTGACCTTCAAAGTCGGTCACTATCGAATTGAATTCACCGCGTTCGTTAATAGATACATAGGTAGGAATTCCAGCTTCGTTACAAACCCTTTGGTCATCTTCACCATATGCAGGAGCTTGGTGCACAATTCCTGTGCCATCGCCTTCACCAACGTAGTCATCGACCAAAATCTGCCAAGCGTTATCGGTGTTGAATTTTTCAGAATCAACGTAGTAATCAAAAAGGCGATCGTATTTAATTCCGGCTAGCGCGCTACCCGGCAGAGTTTCGACTATTGCAGCTGTGACGTCTTCAGCAGATTCATAACCAAGGTCCTTTGCGAAATTGGCAACCAAAGACTTAGCAAGCAAGTACCTCGTGCCCGCTTCTCCTCCATCGCCAGCGCCAGCCGATCCGGCAACGACTACCGCGTAATCAATCTTTGGTCCAACTGCCAAAGCAAAATTTGTTGGCAATGTCCAAGGAGTTGTTGTCCACGCAAGCAAACGAACGCCTTCGAGCTTCTGCCCTGCTGAGACAGGAAAAGTGACAGTAAGGGTTTGGTCTTGACGATTCTTATAAACCTCGTCGTCCATGCGCAGCTCGTGGTTCGAAAGCGGAGTTTCACAGCGCCAGCAGTAGGCCAAAACTTTGAAGCCCTCGTAAATCAGGCCCTTCTTATACAGCTCACTGAAAGCCCAGAGCACGCTCTCTGTGTAGTTGGTGTCTAAAGTCTTGTAGTCGTTATCAAAATCAACCCAGCGAGCTTGGCGTGTCACGTACGAACGCCATTCCTCGGTGTACTTCAACACCGATGTCTTGCAGTAAGCGTTGAACTTATCGATACCGAATTTTTCAATTTCTGGGCGACCAGAGATACCCAGCTGGCGCTCGGCCTCTACCTCGGCAGGTAGACCATGGGTGTCCCAGCCAAATCGGCGCTCAACTCGGTATCCCTGCATGGTCTTGAAGCGCGGAACCATATCCTTGGCGTAGCCAGTAAGTAGGTGGCCGTAGTGCGGCAAACCATTGGCAAACGGCGGACCGTCATAAAAGACGAATTCCTCGGCATTGGCTGCGCTGCGCTGGTCAATTGAGGCCTGAAAGGTGTCATCTTTGGCCCAAAAGTCCAAAATTTGCTCTTCAACGGCCGGAAAACTAGGGCTTGGATTTACACCCTCGCTGGCTGGCTTGGTTGAGGCTTGATTCTTGGGGTACATGCACGGCTTTCTAGGCAGTCAGGCAAAAGGGTTTCGGTATCTAATGTTAACCTGTTACTAACCCCTTTCTTGGAGACTTTTAGCGTGAATACTGCCCAATCCAGCTTCTCAAGCCACATCCTGGCACCCGCCGACGCACCCGAGAAGGTTTCGGTGGAAGGGCTAGAGCAAAAATGGGGTCTGGTCTGGGAGAACGATGGCGTTTACCGCTTCCGTCGCGAGGCCAATCGTGAAGATATCTACTCAATCGACACCCCGCCGCCAACCGCTTCGGGTTCTTTGCACGTAGGTCACGTTTTTAGCTACACCCACACCGATGTTGTTGCTCGCTTCAAACGCATGAGTGGCTTTGAGGTTTATTACCCAATGGGCTGGGACGACAATGGTCTGCCTACCGAGCGACGAGTGCAGAACTACTACGGTGTTCGCTGCGACCCAACACTTCCTTATGTCGAAGGATTCAAGCCCCCATTTGAAGGTGGCGACAACAAGTCTTCAAAAGCCGCCGATCAGGTGCCAATTTCGCGTCGCAACTTCATTGAGTTGTGCGATGTTTTGACGGTAGAAGACGAAAAGCAGTTTGAAAACCTGTGGCGTAAATTAGGTCTTTCAGTTGACTGGACTCAGACCTACCAAACCATTTCACCTGCAGCGATTGCAGTTTCTCAAAAAGCATTCTTGAATAACCTAGATCGCGGTGAGGCATACCAATCAATGGCACCAACACTGTGGGATGTATCTTTCCGCACCGCGGTGGCTCAGGCAGAGCTAGAGGATCGCGAACAACCAGGCGCCTACCACAAGGTTGGTTTTGACGGCCCCGATGGAAAAGTTTTCATCGAAACCACTCGACCAGAGCTGCTGCCCGCATGTGTTGCTCTAGTGGCAAACCCAGACGATGACCGCTACAAGCACCTGTTTGGCAAGACCGTCAAGACTCCCCTATTTGACGTAGAGGTGCCTGTGGTTGCTCACCGCCTTGCTCAAATCGACAAGGGCTCCGGTATCGCCATGATTTGTACTTTTGGTGACGTGACTGACATCATCTGGTGGCGCGAACTTGATCTTCCTAACCGAGCAATAATCGGCTGGGATGGCAGAATCATCGAAGAAATGCCAGACGCAATTGTCTCTGCACGCGGTAAAGAAATTTACGCAGAACTCGTTGGCAAAACCATATTCTCTGCGAAGCAGCGCATTGTTGAACTTCTTCAAGAGTCTGGCGACATGATTGGTGAACCAAGACCTATCAGCCACGATGTGAAATTCTTTGAAAAAGGCGATAAGCCGCTTGAGATTGTTTCAACTCGCCAGTGGTACATCCGAAACGGAGGCCGCGATGCCGAACTTCGTGATCGTCTTATCGCAATGGGTAAAGATCTAAACTTTGTTCCAGACTTCATGCGCGTTCGTTTCGAAAACTGGGTAAACGGTCTAACCGGTGACTGGCTCATTTCACGCCAGCGATTCTTTGGTGTGCCGATTCCTGTTTGGTATCAACTGGACGCAAATGGTGAGGCAAACTACGAGGCACCTTTGGTGCCTGCGATTGAGTCTCTGCCGGTTGACCCGTCATCAGATGTTCCAGCTGGATTCACAGAGTCACAGCGAGGTGTAGCCGGCGGTTTCATCGGCGAGATGGACATCATGGACACCTGGGCCACATCTTCACTTACCCCTCAACTTGCCGGTGGTTGGATCGAAGACCCAGAGAAGTTTGCCAAGGTATTCCCCTATGACTTACGCCCGCAGGGCCAAGACATCATTCGAACCTGGCTTTTCTCGTCTCTTCTTCGCGGTGAACAGGAACATGGCCAATTGCCTTGGAAGAACGCGGCGATATCCGGTTGGATTCTTGACCCAGACCGCAAAAAGATGTCTAAGTCAAAGGGAAACGTAGTAGTTCCGGCTGAACCAATTGACAACCACGGAGCTGACGCAGTGCGATACTGGGCTGCCTCTGCGCGCCTAGGCACCGATGCCGCTTTTGATGAAGGTCAGATGAAGGTTGGTCGCCGTCTTGCAATCAAACTTTTGAATGCCGCTAAGTTTGCGCTTTCGTTCGAAGTTCCAACTGGAGCAACTGAAGTAACTGAGCCGCTTGATCAAGCAATGCTTTTGGCACTTGCCAATGTGGTTCGCGAAGCCACTGGTGCATTCGAAAACTACGACCACACCAAGGCCCTTGAGTTGACCGAGAAGTTCTTCTGGACATTCACAGACGACTACTTGGAACTAGTCAAAGAGCGCGCCTATAACGCAGAGGGAACCGCAACGGCTGCTCAGCAAGCCTCGGCGGCGATTGCACTTCGCAAAGCCTTGCACGTAATGCTTCGCCTATTTGCACCGTTCTTGCCTTTCGCAACCGAAGAAGTTTGGGGTTGGTGGCAAAAGAGCTCCGGTTCAATTCACCGTGCCTCTTGGCCAGCAGCAGAAGAACTTACTTCCGGAATAGACGCGGGTAACGCCGGTCTACTTGAACTTGCTTCTATTTCAGTTGGCGGAGTTCGAAAGGCAAAGTCAGACGCAAAGGCATCAATGAAGGCTGCTGTTGAATCAGCAGTTATTGAGGCACCCGCTGCTGTATTGACCAGCTTGCGCCTTTTGGAGTCTGACTTAAAGTCAGTTGGAAAAATTCAAAACCTAAGCTATGCCCAGGGTGAAGAAGTTGCAATGACCCAGGTTATTTTGGCCGAGGTTAACGAAGGTTAATTCTTTTTAAGACTTAACCAACCCCAAACTAGCAAGCCTGAAATTAGCGCCCAAAAGGCTGATCCGATTGAAAACGCAGATAAGCCGGAAGCAGTGACTAAGAAAGTCACCATGGCTGGCAGTCTAAGTTCAACAACCTCAACTGCAGAGCTGAGAGAGCTAATGATGGTGCCAATTAGAGCAATACCTGCTGCTGCCAAAACTAATTCGCGAGGCGCCTGCAAAACAAAGGCAACGGTGATGCCGGCAAGCAGCGCAATCAAGATGTAAACATAGCCACCGTAAACAGAAGACAACCAACGTCTCTTCGGGTCTTTGTGTGCGTGCTCATTTGCGTTGAGAGCTGCGGTAATTGCTGCCAGGTTCATTGAGAACCCACCAAAGAATCCTGCCACGATGGCCGCAATTCCTGTGCTGGCCATTACCGGCTTGAATGGCACTTCGTAGCCAAAACTCTTCATGATTGCAATACCGGGAATGTTCTGACTGGCCATAGTTACCAGATACAAAGGAATTGCTATGCCAAAAATTGCTGAAGCATCAAAGGTTGGCGCTACTAACTCCACAGTTGGCAAAATTTCTGCTGGGTCAACTGAGATTCCTAAAGAAATAGCGGTTGAGGCAAAGATAATTACCATAGCCACCGGGGTAGCCCAAATTGTTGCGTACTTATAAAGCACAAGCCAAACCACTAGCCCTGGCAATACCAACCAAGGAAAATCTGTAGCAGATTTGAACGGTGCAATGCAAAAGTTGAAAATAACTCCGGCCAGCATCGCAGATGCAATTGGTTTGGGAATGGAAGAAACTAAACGCCCAAGGGCCGGCCACAGTCCGGTAAGAAGCAAGAGCGCCCCGGTGACAATAAAGGCGCCAACTGCACTAGAGAAAGGTAAGCCAATTGAACCAGAAGAAATAAGCAGTGCGGCCCCCGGCGTGCTCCAAACAATACTGATTGGCATCTTGTACCTGGTGCTAAGCAAAATTGAAAGAATTCCATAGAAGGCAATCAGCACAACAATGGCCGAGGTTGTTTGTGATTTTGTTGCACCTAGCGAAGTGAGTGCCGCAAGCACTAATCCGGCGCTGGCGGCAGTGCCGGTGATAGAGGCAACAGTGCCGGCAAGAAGCGGTGCACGATGATCAGCAAAGCTGCCGCTTTTAGACATTTAAACTAGGCAGACTTTTCTTGACGAGAATTCTTGAAAGGAACGGTTTGAGGTTCTGCTCCATCAAGAACAACAGCCTTGGTGATTTTTACAATCCCCTGTTCTTCACTACCCGGAATGTCAAACATAACCGGACCAAGAATCTCTTCCATAATTGCTCGAAGACCACGGGCTCCGGTTTCGCGCTCAATTGCCTTGTCGGCAATGGCCTCAAGTGCAGCCTTATCGAACTCGAGCTCAAAGCCATCAAGTTCAAACATGCGTTGATACTGCTTCACTAAAGCATTTTTTGGTTCGGTAAGAATCTGCATAAGTGCTGGGCGGTCAAGCGGCGTAACCGTTGCAATAACTGGAAGGCGGCCAATGAACTCTGGAATCAAACCAAATTTACGAAGATCTTCTGGCTGAACCTCGTTGAATATTTCAATGTCATCGTTTTTGCCAGATATTGGCGCGCCAAAGCCAATGCCTTTCTTGCCGGCTCGCTGAGAAATAATTTCCTCAAGTCCAGCGAAGGCTCCTGCAACAATAAACAAAACGTTGGTTGTGTCTAGCTGAATGAATTCCTGTTGTGGGTGTTTGCGGCCACCCTGTGGCGGCACAGAAGCAACTGTTCCTTCAAGAATCTTTAGCAATGCTTGCTGTACTCCCTCGCCCGAAACATCTCGAGTTATTGACGGGTTTTCAGCTTTGCGTGAGATCTTGTCAATTTCATCTATGTAGATGATTCCGGTCTCGGCACGCTTAACATCAAAATCAGCAGCCTGCAGAAGCTTAAGCAAAATGTTTTCCACGTCTTCACCAACATAACCGGCCTCGGTGAGTGCGGTGGCATCTGCAACTGCAAAAGGAACATTGAGGCGCTTCGCCAAAGTTTGAGCCAAGTAGGTCTTACCGCAACCCGTTGGGCCCATCATCAAAATATTTGACTTTGCGATTTCAATTGAATCGTGATCTTTACCAGCTGCAGTTAGAGTGCCGCGCGAACGCAGGCGCTTGTAGTGGTTATAAACCGCGACAGAAAGTGCCTTCTTAGCCTGATCT
>JBDLUH010000031.1:0-12320 GCA_039805425.1 Actinomycetota bacterium | reverse complement strand
AAGAAGCGTTTCCGCTTCACCGGTAGCGGCAAGATCATGAAGCAGCAGATCAACATGCGCCACAACCAGGAGCACATGTCAAACCGTCGCAAGCGTCGCCTAAACGTCGACCAGGTTGTTTCGCCGGCCGACTACAAGACCCTCAAGACCCTTCTCGGCAAGTAAACCCACCAATTTTTTTAGGAGCAACAAATGGCAAGAGTAAAAAACGCGGTTAACGGTGCCAAGAAGCGTCGTACCGCTCTAGAGCGCGCCAAGGGTTACCGCGGCCAGCGTTCACGTCTTTACCGCATGGCAAAGCAGCAGATGCTGCACTCGTTGGTTTATGCATACAACGACCGCCGTGCACGCAAGGGTGACTTCCGTCGACTATGGATCCAGCGCATTAACGCTGCTTCACGTGCAAACGGCATGACTTACAACCGCTTTATCCAGGGTCTAGGCCTTGCTGGTATCGAGGTAGACCGTCGTATCCTTGCTGACCTAGCGGTAAACGACCCAAAGACCTTCACCAGCTTGGTAGCTTCTGCAAAGGCAGCATTGCCTGCAGACACCTCAGCTCCAAAGGCAAAGTAGATTTCAAATGCTCATCGATCCCAAGGCCGCTAAGGTCCGTGGGGTTGCCAAGCTAACTAAGAAAGACGCCCGGTCATCGACCGGGCTCTTTCTGCTTGAGGGACCTCAGGGGCTAAAAGAAGCGCTAGACCGCCCAAAGCTAATCGTCGAGTTGTATGCAACCGAAGATGCAGTTGAGCGCTACCCGGACTTGTTCGAGCGAGCAGAAAACGCGCGAATTATTCTTCAATTGGTTAGTGAGCCAGTACTAAAGGCTCTAACCGATACGACCACCCCTCAGGGCGTGGTTGCGGTTTGCGAGCAAATCGATGTCACTCTTCAAGATATCATCGAAGCCAAGCCTCAGCTGGTTGCCCTGTTGGCCAATATCCGCGATCCTGGCAACGCCGGCACCGTACTTCGGGCAGCAGATGCTGCCGGAGCCGGCGCGGTGATTTTCAGCACCAACAGCGTTGACGTTTATAACCCCAAGGTTGTTCGCTCGACAACCGGTTCGATATTCCACTTACCATTTGCGGTAGATGTCGAAATAGAAGACGCCATTTCAGCCCTGAAGGCCGCTGGTTTGCAGGTGTTTGCGGCAAATGGTGGGGCTGAAGACATCCCTAGTCTGCCAGTTGGTACTTTGGCGAAACCAACCGCCTGGGTCTTTGGTAATGAAGCTTGGGGTTTTGAGCAAAGCACCCTAGATTTGGTTGATCAAGAGGTATCCGTGCCAATTTACGGTGCCGCCGAATCCCTCAACCTGGCAACTGCGGCAAGCATCTGCCTCTACGCCTCGGCGTTCGCTCAAAACTCCTAATAACGCCTATTTAGAGCCTTAAAAGGTAGACTTGAGCCCTATGTCTGCCGAAAATCCAATCTCACAGCCAGCCGTCGACGCAGCGGTAGCTGATGCTCTAGCGGTTATTTCCGCTGCCTCAGACTTGGCAAGCCTCAAAGCCGCTCGTCAAAGCACAGTAGGCGAGCAGTCGGCAATTGCAAAGCTAAATGCCCAAATGAAGGCAGTTCCAAACGAATTTAAAGCTGAAGCTGGAGCCATCATTGGCAAGGCACGCGGCGCGCTAAATGACGCTTTTGCCGCTAAAGAGGCTGAATTCTGGGCCGTAGAACAGGCAGCCAAACTAGCTTCCGAGGCGGTAGACGTAACCGCTGCTCCTGAGCCGGCTCGCATTGGTGCCAGACACCCACTTTCGCTATTACAAGACTCAATTGCCGATGTATTCGTTGGCATGGGTTGGGAAATAGAGGAAGGGCCAGAAGTCGAAAACGAATGGTTCAACTTCGATGCCTTGAACTTTGATGCTGATCACCCGGCCCGCGCAATGCAAGACACTTTCTTTGTGGAACCGGTGGAATCTCACCTAGTGCTTCGAACTCACACTTCACCAGTGCAGGTTAGGTCAATGCTGACTCGCGAAGTTCCTATTTACGTTTTGTGCCCGGGTCGAGTATTTAGAACAGACGAGCTTGACGCAACCCACACACCGGTCTTTCATCAGGTTGAGGGCTTGGCTGTTGACAAAGGTTTAACCATGGCAGATCTGCGAGGCACCCTGGAGCATTTTGCTCGCATCATGTTTGGCCCAGATGCGCAGATTCGCTTAAGACCCTCATTCTTTCCTTTTACCGAGCCTTCTGCAGAACTTGATGTTTGGCATCCAGGTGCCAAGGGCGGCGCTCGCTGGGTTGAATGGGGCGGTTGTGGAATGGTCAACCCAAACGTACTAAGAGCTGCCGGAATTGACCCAGAGGTTTATTCAGGTTTTGCATTTGGAATGGGAATAGAGCGAACTCTCATGTTCCGAAACGATGTAAAAGATATGCACGACATGGTTGAATCCGATGTTCGTTTCAGTGAACAGTTTGGAGTGTCAATCTAATGCGCGTCCCATTGTCATGGCTTGCCGAGTATGTTGATCTACCTGGCGACGCTAATCCAGATTCTGTCATGGCCGAACTTGTCAAAGTTGGTCTTGAAGAAGAGGGTTCACACAGCTTTGAAGTTACCGGTCCAGTAGTAGTCGGTGAAGTACTTGAGTTTGTTGAAGAGCCTCAAACCAACGGAAAAACTATTCGCTGGTGTCAGATCCGAGTTGCCGCGGCTGGTCAAAAAGCTGCAGACGGCGGCGAGGATGTGCGCGGAATTGTTTGTGGAGCAAACAATTTTGAGGTTGGCGACAAAGTTGTAGTTTGTTTGCCGGGCGCGATATTGCCAGGAGACTTCAAAATCGCCGCAAGAAGCACCTATGGTCATATCAGTGACGGCATGATGGCATCTGCTCGCGAACTAAATCTCAGCGACGACCACGCTGGAATCATTCGTTTACATGAACTTGGGCTTGATCCAAAAATCGGCACCGATGCACTTGAGCTTTTGCAGCTCACAGAGGAAGCCGCTGAGGTTAACGTCACACCAGATCGCGGATATTGTTTCTCGATTCGTGGAATTGCTCGCGAATACTCTCACGCAACTGGTGCAGAATTCCGTGACCCAATCGGAAACGCTCACCCTGAATCAACGAGTGGTTTCAATCTGAAGATCGAAGACCAGTCTCCAATTCGTGGTCGCCAAGGTTGCCATCGATTTGTTTTGCGTTCGGTAAAAAACGTAGACACCAAGCGCCCAACGCCGCCATGGATGGTCGCGCGACTCAAGCTTGCCGGCATGCGTTCAATTTCACTGATTGTAGATATCACCAACTACGTGATGCTTGAGCTTGGTCAACCGCTGCACGCCTACGATGCTGACAAGCTTCAAGGTGGCATTACCGTGCGCAGAGCGCACGCGGGTGAAACAATAAAGACCCTTGATGGCCAAGAGCGAAAGCTTCACAGCGAAGATCTAGTTATCGCCGATGAAGCGGGTGCAATCGGCATTGCCGGCGTAATGGGTGGTGAGCGCACCGAGGTCTCTGCAACAACGGTAAATGTTTTGATTGAAGCGGCAAACTTTGACCCAATTTCAATCGCAAGATCTGCCCGTCGACACAAGCTTCCCTCCGAAGCCTCAAAGCGGTATGAACGCGGAGTAGACAACAATGTTGCCGAGTTTGCGGCCGCGCGAGTGGTCCAGTTGCTTGAGGTTCAAGCGCTTGGCACTTCGGAATCATTCGGTGCCGACTTCCGCGAGCACACAGAACCTGCCCCAATCTGGCTGCCGGCAAATTTCGCTACCGAATTGGTGGGAGTCGAATACACACCAGAAGAAACTGTTTCAATTTTGAATCAGATTGGTTGTGTGGTTGCAACTGTTGATGACGGTTACGAAGTTATCGCCCCTAGCTGGAGACCAGACCTAACTCACAAAACTGATTTAGTGGAAGAAATTGCTCGAATTGGCGGCTACGAGCGAATCCCTTCGCGATTGCCAGTGGCGCCCCCGGGTCGTGGTTTAACTTCAAAACAAAAGAACCGTCGTGCAGTTGTAAATGCCCTTGCGGGTTCTGGCCATGTAGAGGTGCTTACTTACCCGTTTGTTTCTGAACTTCAGAATCAAATTTTTGCTGCAAAAAAGATTGCAACAGTCAAATTGGCCAACCCGCTTCAAGGTGACGCAGACGAAATGCGTGTCTCAATCTTGCCGGGGCTAATTGATGCAGCTAAACGAAATCTTTCACGTGGGCTAACAGACCTCGCAATTTTCGAAGAGGGCTCTGTATTTCTTCCTGCCGCATCGGTTGTCGCCAATGCAGAACTTCCTGTTGGTAATCAGCGCCCAAGTGACGGCCAGCTAACAATTCTGAACAGCACCGTTCCTGCGCAACCTCACCATGTTGCCGGGCTGTTCACTGGCAACCGAATCTCGCAGCAGGTAGCAACTAGATCAGTTGAAGCTGGCTACGCCGATGCGATTCACGCTGCTCGAGTTTTGGCAAAAGCAGTTGGTGTCGTCATTGAACTTCGTCAGGCAACTCCAGCTGGTTTTCATCCAGGTAGAACTGCCGAAATTATTGCCAATCTGAATGGTAAGCAAATTGTTATCGGTGTCGCCGGAGAGTTAGACCCAACACTTACCGCAAGCCAAGATCTTCCGCGCAGGGTAGGCGCGTTTGAGGTAAATCTTGAGCTGCTTTTTTCTGCTGCACCTGCGGTCATCCAAGCCGGCTTGTTACTTACCATGCCAGCTGCAACTCAGGACCTATCGCTGGTTGTGGCTTCGAATGTCCCAGCCGCGAGTCTTCTTGAGGCAATTCGCGATGGTGCCGCAGAGCTTCTTGAGCGCGTGGTATTAGTAGACGACTACCGGGGTTCAAATGTCGCAGAGGGCCACAAGTCCTTGACATTCGCTCTGCGATTCCGAGCAGCCGATAGAACACTCACTCAGTTGGAAGCTTCTGAGGCAAGAGACAAAGCAGTCGAACTAGCTCACCAAAGATTCGGTGCAACAATCAGGGCCTAGTGGCTTCTGATACTAAAGATAGGAACGCAATGACATTTTCAGTTGCCGTAGCCGGCGCAAGCGGCAACGTCGGCGGGGAACTTCTGCGACTGATTGCTCAGCACCCAGAGCTTGAACTCAAGACTGTCACCGCTAGCAGCATGGTGGGGCAAAAGGTTTCAACCCTGCACCCGCATGTTCCAGTGTTTGCTGATGTTGTGTTTAAGGAAAACAACGCCCAGACTCTTGCCGACCACGACATTGTTTTTCTTGCACTTCCGCACTCAAAATCGGCTGAAGTTGCACATTGGCTAAGTGCTGACTCTCTCGTAATTGATTGCGGTGCCGATTTTCGTCTTGAATCTGAATCAGATTGGAAGAAGTTCTATGGCGGCGAGCACGCCGGCACCTGGACTTACGGAATGCCAGAACTTCTAATTGGTGGTCAAAATAAGCAGCGCGAATTGCTAAAGGGTACAAAAAGAATTGCCGTTCCCGGTTGTAACGTAACTGCAATCACACTTGGTCTGGCCCCAGCTTTAGCCGCCGGTCTTGTCGAAAACACCGATATCGTTAGTGTGCTTACAGTTGGCACATCGGGAGCCGGCCGTGGTGCCACCGAAAAACTTTTTGAGATTGAGCCAACCGGTTCTGCTGATGCGTATCAAGTCGGCGGCATTCATCGCCACACTCCAGAGATTGAGCAGAATCTTTCCAAGTCCGCAGGTGCTCAGGTTCAAATTAATTTCACCCCGGTCCTGGCTTCGGTTGAACGTGGAATTCTTGCAGTGAATACTGCAAAGTTGGCTCACGGAGTCGATATCGAAATGTTTCAAGCCGTTTATGAAAATGCCTATCGACACGAAGAATTTGTGAAGATTTCAGCACCCGGCAATTTTCCAAGCACAGCAGAAACAATCGGTGACAACTTCGCCCTAATCGGCCTTGCCGTCGACACTCACGCAAACAGGCTCATCTCTGTTTGCGCAATTGACAACCTAGTCAAAGGCACTGGCGGCGCAGCCATCCAATCTATGAATATCGCGCTTGGTCTGCCTGAGAACACCGGCTTGACAAACATCAGCCTTGCAAAGAAAGTTTCAAAATAATGACAGTCACAGTTGCAAAGGGTTTTGTTGCCGGTGCAGTGCACGCGGGGCTCAAAAAATCTGGAAATCTAGATCTAGCCTTGGTTGTAAATCAAGGACCATTAAATTCGGCGGCTGTCGTTTTTACGACCAATCGCTGCCAGGCAAATCCAATCATTTGGTCAAAAGAAGTAATCAAAGATGGCCAGGTTTCTGCAATAATTTTGAATTCTGGTGGCGCTAACTGCTACACCGGTCCAGAAGGATTTCAAACCACCCACGCCACCGCAGAGAAGGTTGCTGAAGAGCTGGGCATCAGCGCCGGCGATGTGCTAGTTTGCTCAACCGGATTAATTGGTGATCAGCTTGATCGTGAAAAACTTCTTGCCGGAACTTCCGCTGTTGCTGCAAACCTAAACTCTACAAACGGTGCGGTTGCTGCTCAGGCAATCATGACAACAGACTCTAAACCAAAAACTGCCGAGCTCATTCACCCAGATGGCTGGGTAATCGGCGCAATGGCGAAGGGTGCTGGAATGTTGGCGCCGGGTTTGGCAACCATGCTTGTGGTAATCACTACCGATGCCGTTCTAGATAGCAAATCGCTTGACCAGGCCTTGCGCGCAGCCACGCGTGTGACTTTCGACAGGCTTGATTCTGATGGCTGCATGTCAACAAATGATCAGGTTACAGTCATGGCATCAGGCGCCAGTGCTATCTCGCCAACTCAAGAAGACTTCACGGTTGCGCTCACTCAAATTTGCATTTCACTCGCAACCCAGCTTCAGCAAGATGCCGAAGGTTCTTCGCATGACATCACAATCACTGTTTCTGGTGCTGCCTCTGAAGAAGATGCCGAAGAGGTTGGTCGATCTGTTGCTAGAAACAACCTTTTCAAAGCTGCTATCTACGGAAATGACCCAAACTGGGGCCGAATTCTTGCAGCCGTAGGTGTTACAAGTGCTGAGTTTGACCCTTACAACATCGATGTTTCAATTAACGGCATCAGCGTTTCGAAAAAAGGGCAACCGGACCAACCTCGTGAGTTAGTTGACTTAAAACCACGTGCTGTAGATATTCAGATCAATTTAAATTCGGGAAGTCACTCGGCCGCCATCTACACCAATGACCTCACACACGAATACGTAACAGAGAACAGCGAATACTCAAGTTAATGATTCCTAAAGAACAGCAAGATCAAGCCATTGCCGCTATCAAGGCGGGTACGCTCATTGAGTCATTGCCATGGCTGCAAAAGTTTCACGGCAAAGTTGTTGTGGTCAAGTTCGGTGGCAATGCAATGGTTGATGCTGAATTACAAAAGGCATTTGCCGAAGACATGGCTTATCTGCGCTGGGTGGGAATCAGGCCTGTGGTTGTCCACGGCGGCGGTCCTCAAATCTCAGCACGCCTTGCCGAGCTTGGAATCGAATCTGAATTCCGCGGTGGATTCCGAGTCACTACAAGTGAAACAATTTCCGTCGTTCGCGATGTGCTACGCGAGCAAATTTCTGCCCAGCTAGCAGACTTAATCCAAACCGCCGGCGCAGAAACATCAATCATGTCTGGTGAAGATGCAAATTTGTTCCGCGCAGAAAAAACTATTCTTGAAACACAAGATGGGCCAGTAGATATTGGTCTTGTTGGCGAAGTAACCCAAGTAAATCCGCGCATTGTTTTGGAAGCGCTAGAAGCGGGACGCATTCCCGTGGTTTCAACTGTTGCACCAACCACATCAGGCGAGTTGCTAAACGTAAATGCCGACCTTGCCGCCGCCGCTCTGGCTGTAGCACTTGGTGCAGAAAAATTGATGGTACTTACCGATGTTCCAGGCCTTTACAGCGATTGGCCGAATCGTGATTCGCTGGTTTCCGAAATCACAACAGCAGAGCTCGAAACTCTAATACCAAGTCTTGAATCTGGCATGATTCCTAAGATGCAATCTTGTTTGAAAGCAGTTCAGGGCGGTGTTCCAACCGCCCACGTAATTGACGGCAGAACACCACACAGCATCCTGCTTGAAATTTTCACGGTTACCGGTGTCGGCACCATTGTGCTTCCATAAATAATATTCATCAAAAGAAACGGGTAAAAAATGGTTCGCCACTTTTTGAAAGACGACGACATCACACCTGCAGAACAGGCGCAGATAATCAGTCGCGCTATTGCCCTAAAGCAAGCGCCATACTCCCAGCGCCCTTTTGCCGGACCCAAAACAGTTGCTTTGATTTTTGACAAGACCTCAACACGCACCAGAGTTTCTTTTGCCGTAGGCGTATCCGACCTGGGTGGTGCACCATTAATTATTGACAGTCAAACAAGCCAAATGGGTGGCAAAGAATCAGTGGCCGATACTGCCAGTGTTCTTGGTCGTCAGGTTGCTCAAATTGTTTGGCGCACATATGCTCACCAAGGCCTTGAAGAGATGGCCCAGTTTGCTGGTGTGCCGGTGATCAATTCACTAAGTGACGATTACCACCCATGTCAGATCCTTGCCGACCTGATGACAATTCAGGAGCACAAGGGCAAGCTTGCTGGCTTGAAATTGGCTTACGTTGGAGACGCCAGTAACAACATGGCTAACAGTTATCTAATTGGGGGAGCCACGGCTGGAATGCACGTTGCTGTTGCGGGTCCGGCTAATTACCTTCCAGATTCACACATCGTGGAACGCGCCGAATTAATTTCAAGCACTACCGGAGGATCAATTGCGGTTCACGGTGATCCTGCTGCTGCAATTGCTGGTGCCGATGTGGTGGTAACCGATACTTGGATATCTATGGGTCAAGAATCTGAGAAAGAGCAGCGCATTCGTGACTTTGCCGGATACACCATTAATGAAGTGCTATTCGCGCACGCAAAGCCGAATGCCATTTTCATGCACTGTCTGCCGGCCTATCGCGGGTATGAAGTTTCAGCGGAAGTTATTGACGGACCACGTTCAGTTATTTGGGATGAGGCTGAAAATCGTTTGCACGCACAGAAGGCCCTTATGTCTTGGCTAGCCGAGCAGCACTAAGCAACATCCATTTGAAAATAAGCCTCTAACTAAGATTGACAACATGAACGCATCAACAAATTCCGGCTCTAATGCACTCTGGGGCAGCCGCTTCGAAGGTGGACCATCAGACGCACTGGTGGCGCTTAGCCGATCGGTGCATTTTGACTGGCGCCTAGCCAGCTACGACATCGCTGGAACTCGCGCTCACATTAAGGCTCTGCAGTCCGCTGGCTACCTAACCGTGGCCGAGCTTGAAAAGCTAGACCGCAGCTTACTTGAGCTACTTGATCGTGTTCAGCAAGGCAGTTTTCAGCCAAAACCCACCGATGAAGACGTCCACTCGGCACTAGAACGTGGACTAATTGAAATCGCCGGTGCCGAACTTGGCGGAAAGGTCCGAGCCGGCCGAAGCCGCAACGACCAAATCGCAACTTTGATTCGCACATACTTGCTTGATCAGGCGGCTGTCATCCATGGCCAAGTTCTAGAACTTATCGAGGTCTTGGTCACTCGAGCCGAAGAGCACCTTGGTGTGGCAATGCCTGGACGCACTCATTTTCAACATGCCCAGCCGGTGGCGCTCTCACATCACCTGTTGGCGCACGCTTGGCCTTTGGTTCGCGACCTGGAGCGCCTGCACGATTGGCGCAAGCGAGCAAATCTTTCGCCTTATGGCGCTGGCGCCCTGGCCGGTAACACCTTGGGTCTTGACCCAAACTTGGTGGCCCAAGAGCTTGGCTTAGCCGGGCCAACCCCAAATTCAATAGACGCTACTGCCAGCCGCGATGTTGTAGCCGAATTTGCGTTCATCGCAAGCTTGATTGGTATCAATTTGTCGCGCTTCTCAGAAGAAATCATCATCTGGGCCAGCGCTGAGTTCAATTACATTAAGTTGCACGATTCCTACTCAACCGGGTCGTCAATCATGCCGCAAAAGAAGAACCCCGATATCGCCGAGCTTGCTCGCGGCAAGGCTGGCCGCCTAATTGGTGATCTAACCGGGCTGTTGTCCACCCTAAAAGGCTTGCCTTTGGCATACAACCGTGACCTACAAGAAGACAAAGAGCCGGTTTTTGACGCAGTAGATACTTTGACGTTGCTGCTACCAGCCTTCACTGGAATGGTGGCAACCTTGCAGTTCAACCGTGATCGTCTAGAGCTGCTCGCCCCGGCGGGCTTCTCGCTAGCTACTGATGTAGCTGAGTGGTTGGTCAAGCAAAAGGTTGCATTCCGCGATGCCCACGAAATCACCGGAAAGTTGGTTTCTTACTGCGAGGCGCACAACTTAGAACTGCACGAGGTTCCAGATGCCGAAATGGCAGCTATTTCGCCTTCCCTTACACCGGATGTTCGCGATGTCCTTACCGTAGGTGGTTCAATTAAGGCTCGGGCCGGTGCCGGTGGTACTGCTTTGCCTAGGGTCTTAGATCAAATCGCTATCCTTCGTAAAATTGCACCAAAGCGTGAGGCATAATAATGTCACTCAAAAACCAAGCCAACGACTCAGCTTTCAAAGACTTGCTCGATGAGCTACAGTGGCGTGGCCTTATTGCACTTTCCACCGATGAAGAAGCTCTGCGCAAAGCGCTAAATGAAACCAAAATCACCTACTACATAGGATTTGACCCAACCGCACCAAGTTTGCACCTCGGAAATCTTGTACAACTATTGTTCATGCGCCGATTGCAACTCGCGGGGCACAAGCCGCTTGCGCTTATTGGCGGATCCACAGGTTTAGTAGGCGATCCACGCCCAACTGCAGAGCGAACTCTAAACACCAAAGAAACCGTGGCAGAGTGGGTGGAAAAGCTTGGTAAACAGGCCTCAAGGTTCTTATCCTTCGAAGGCGAAAACGCCGCACGCTTGGTAAACAACCTCGACTGGACTGCGCCCCTGAGTGCTATCGACTTCTTGCGCGACATTGGAAAATACTTCCGTGTGGGCACAATGCTCAGCAAAGACGCGGTGTCTGCTCGCTTGAATTCTGAACATGGTATTAGCTATACCGAATTCAGCTACCAAATTCTTCAGGGCTATGACTTTTTAGAACTTTACCGCCGCTACGATTGCACCCTTCAAATGGGTGGCAGTGATCAGTGGGGTAACCTCACCTCGGGAACAGACCTCATCCGCAAGGCTGAAGGTAAATCTGTACATATTATGGCAACGCCTCTAATCACCAGCAGCGACGGCAAGAAGTTTGGTAAATCCGAAGGAAACGCCATTTGGCTCGATGAAGAACTCACCAGCCCTTACGCCTTCTACCAGTATTGGCTAAACGTCACCGATGAAGACCTGGAAGATCGCCTGAAGGTTTTCACCTTCCTCACCAGGGCCCAAGTAGAAGAGGTGGTGGCCGAGCACAATGCGGCTCCGCACCTGCGCGGTGGCCAAAAACGCCTAGCACTTGAAATTACAACATTGGTGCACTCGGCGGATGCTGCCCAAGCGGCCATAGATGCCTCGGCCGCGCTATTCGGCCAAGGTGATCTTGAAGCCCTAGACATTGCAACATTGAACTCGGCGCTGGGGGAGTTGCCAAACACAACTGCCCCAATTGGCACACCAATAACCCAACTTCTTATTGACACAGGTCTTGTGGATAGCATTTCGGCTGGGCGCCGTGCCATAAAAGAAGGCGGCGTCTACGTGAACAATCTAAAAATCGATGACGAAATGGCCGTTTTAACCCAGCTTTTGCACTCTAAATACGCTGTTCTGCGCCGCGGAAAAAAGACCCTGGCGGGCGTATTCACCTTATAAACGTTGGTATTCAACGCAGACTTCAAGCATCTAAAAAAATATTTAAAGTTTTTTTGAAAAAAAGCCCATTTCGATTTGACTTCATCGTTATATGAACGTAATGTAATACCTCGTTGCCCAAAGTTTGGAACCTTCTGATTAGAAGTCCGGCTCAAGAGCAACAAAACCCTTAGATTCAGGCAAAAAAGCCTTGCGGCTTTCTATTGCTGTGTCTAAGATTTTAAATCTCTTACCACGATTTATTCAAAGTTTGTATTTGACACGCTGAGAATATGTGGTAAGTTTGTGAAGTTGCTCTGTAGACCATCGCGAGAGAAATCCGCAGACGCATCCGATCCTTGAGAACTCAACAGTGTGCACTATGTCGATACCAAGAACCTCTTGGTTATCTAGGCTTGCCTAGATAGTCAGAGAAAATATTGGATTAGACAGATTGTCAGACAATCTGATTTAGTCAGATCAAACTAATGCCCCCATTTTCCGGGGGTTTTGTTAAGTTTGCCTCTTGCTT
>JBDLUH010000030.1:0-12625 GCA_039805425.1 Actinomycetota bacterium | reverse complement strand
TTCAGTGCCAGATCTTAATCCTGCTTCTTGCCCGCCCCCGTGAATTAGAGGTTCAGATTGTGCACGCGCACGCTTTACTAAAACACCAGAACCCTTGGGCGCACCAAATTTGTGACCAGAAACGCTGAGTGCATCAACTTCAAGTTTTTGCATGTCAACATCAAGCCAACCAATCGCCTGCACTGCGTCGGTGTGGAATAGCGCACCAACGTTGTGCGCCGCCTTGGCGAATTCGGTCACCGGGTGAAGGGTGCCAACTTCATTATTGGCAAGCATCAGAGAAACTAGGGTGGTGTCTGGTCTGAGCGCACTTTCAAACTCAAGGACTTGCCCCAGTGGGTCTAGCTCAAGCCACGTAGTTTCAAATCCGTGCATACGTTCCAAGAACTCAATTGCGGCAAGAACTGCCTCATGTTCCGAGCGGGCGCTAACTAAGTGCTTGCCTCTGGGGTTAGCCAAGGCTAGGCCAATAATTGCAAGGTTGTCGCTCTCGGTTCCGCCTGAGGTAAAGGTGATTTCTGCTGGGCGAACGTTAAAGAATTTGGCCACGCGTGCTCTAGCGTCCTCAAGCGCGGTAGATGCTCTGGTGCCAATTTCGTGAGTGCTCGACGGGTTACCAAATTCAGTGGTCAACCAAGGCCAGGCCGCCTGCAGCGCGGTCGGATTTACCGGAGTAGTTGCGGCGTTATCTAAGTAGATTGTCATCAGTTTATTTTTACGTCTAGACCAAGATCTAGTGCTCGAGCACTGTGAGTTAGGGCACCAACAGAAATAACATCAACACCGGTTTTAGCAATCTCGCCAACGGTTTCCAGGTTCACTCCGCCAGATGCTTCAACAGTGCACTGACCATTTATTAGTTCCACGCCTTTTCTAAGGTTCTCAAGACTGAAATTATCGAGCATGATGATATCTACCTCGGCCGCGAGCACCGCAGGAATTTGATCTAGTCGATCCACTTCAACCTCAAGTTTTATGTTCGCCGGTAACTCCGCTCGTACACGCTTTAGCTCTGTGGTTAGGTCTTTGCCACCGCGGGTTAGAACAGCTAGGTGGTTATCTTTTGCCATCACCATGTCGCTTAGTGAGAACCGGTGGTTTCGGCCACCCCCGTTTAGTACCGCTTGGCGCTCGAACGCACGAAGGCCTGGGGTTGTTTTTCTAGTATCTAGAATATTGGCCTTTGTGCCAGCCACTTTTGAAACGTATTGCGCAGTCAGGGTTGCAATTCCGCTCATACGTTGAGTGAAATTCAATCCAATTCGTTCAGCGGTAAGAACTGCACGAGCTGGCCCGGTGACTACGGCCAGTAATTGGCCAGCTTCAAATTTTTCACCGTCTCTAATTTTCATTTCAACTTCAACAGTTGAATCGGTCAGCTTGAATGCCGCAATAAAAACTTGGGCACCACTAAAAACCCCAGACTCGCGAGCTGTCAACTCAGCTACAGCGGTGGCGTCAGCCGGAATCAGGTGCTCAGATGTAACGTCACCATTGGGCGCATCTTCTAAAAGTGCAGCGCCAACCACCAAATTAATGTTCTCTTGAGTAAGCATTATTTTGCTTTCCTTACAATCGTTATTGGCTTTGACATCAGCGGGTTTGTCTCTGGGTAGTCAAGTCGGAAGTGCCCACCTCTAGATTCCTCGCGTGCCAAGGCTGCTGCGGTAACCGCACGAGAAAGAAGAAGCAGGTTGGCGTCTTCCCAGTCTGTAAATAAGCGGTTAGTAGCGTCTGCGGACCGCCACTTGTTCAGCTCGTTACGAGACTCAATTAGTTGATCTCCGGTTCTTGCAAGTCCAACCTTGTCCCACATCAGCGTCTGAAGTTCCACTCGGTCAACAACGTTTCTTGCGCTCTTTGGAATTGAGCTATCTGATTCATCCTCAAGTTCAATTTCGGTAAACAAACCAGTCTCTTTCCAGCGCACACTGGCGGCGTGCTCTGGCCAGGTTTCTTCAAGCACTTGTACGGCACGTCGGGCAAAGACAATTGATTCAAGCAGTGAGTTAGAGGCCAATCGGTTGGCGCCGTGGGCACCGTTGCAGCCGGCCTCGCCAACTGCAAATAAACCTTTCACCGATGTCCGCCCCCAGGAATCGGTTGCTACTCCACCCATCCAGTAATGGGCGGCCGGGGTAACTGGAATAGGGTTCTTGCTCCAATCCAATCCATAGGATCGCGTGGTTTTATTAATGCTTGGAAAACGCTTGTTTAGAAAATCAGCACCAAGAGCGGTTGCGTCTAACAACACCGGTTGGCCACCTTGGGAAAGCATCTCTGCTTGAATTCCTCTGGCAACTACATCTCTTGGAGCTAATTCGGCATCTTTGTGAATCTTTTGCATGAAACGCTCACCTTTATTGTTGATGAGCACGGCCCCGTCTCCGCGAACCGCTTCAGAAATTAAAAAGGACCCTGGAACTGCAAGCGCGGTTGGATGGAATTGGTAAAACTCAACATCGGCCAGTTCTGCACCGGCTCTAAATGCAGCCGCTACGCCATCTCCGGTTGTTACGTTTGGGTTGGTGGTGTGACGGTAAAGTTGCCCTGCGCCACCGCTGGCCAAGATTACAGAATCTGCTTCAACAAAGTGCTTGCCCGACGCATCCAATAGGTGGACTCCGGTGATGGCACCATTTTTTACTTCAAAATCAACCACAAATGTGTATTCGTGAATCTCGGTAGCGGTAGCTCGCAGAGTTTCCACCAGAGCCTTGCTGATGTCAGCCCCTGTGGTGTCACCGCCGGCGTGCAAAATTCTTGCATGCGAATGTGCGGCCTCTAATCCAAGAGCGTATTTTGCCCCCTGTTTATCAAAGTCAACGCCAAAACGAATAAGGTCGTTGATGCGCTCGGGGCCTTCTTTACAAAGAACTTGAACAGCTGGCTCATAGCAATAATCGGCACCGGCAAAAAGTGTGTCTGCAACGTGTTCGGCAATTGAGTCATCATCTGCGGTCACGGCGGCAATGCCACCCTGCGCGTAGTGAGTGTTACTTTCGGCAAGGTTTGACTTGGTGACCAAAATAACCGCGTGCGTTTTGCTTGCCTCAACGGCTGCAATTAGCCCGGCGACACCACTACCAATAACTACTAGTTTTTTCATTAGAGAGGCTTCGCCGCCAACATGCGCTCAAGCGCAACGGCAGCTGTTTTGCTCACCTTTGCATCTACGGTGATCTGGTTTACAACCTCACCGGCAACCAAGCGTTCCAATACCCAAGCCAGGTAGCCAGGGTGAATTCGATACATTGTTGAACATGGACAGACCACTGGGTCTAGGCAGAAAATATTGTGCTCTGGGTGCTGCGCGGCCAAACGCTGAACCATGTTTACCTCTGTACCGATTGCAAAGGTCGTTGGCTCGGTAGCTGCTTCCACTGCCTTGCGAATGTAATCTGTTGAACCATACTCGTCTGCAGCGTCAACAACTTCCATTGGGCACTCTGGGTGCACAATTACGCGCACTCCCGGAAAGTCCACGCGTGCCTTTTCGATTTGACCTACGTTGAACCGCTTGTGCACGCTGCAGAAACCGTTCCAAAGAATCACCTTAGAGTCCAATAGCTGTTGTTGGGTGTTGCCGCCAAGTTGCTTGCGGCCGTGCCAAAGAGGCATCTCGTTCAGTGATACGCCCATAGCCTTAGCAGTGTTGCGCCCAAGGTGCTGATCAGGAAAAAACAGTACGCGCTGGCCACGTTCGAATGCCCACTTCAAAACAATCTCAGCATTTGAAGAGGTGCAAACAATGCCACCGTTTTCGCCGCAGAATCCTTTCAGTGCAGCAGAGGAATTCATGTATGTGACCGGAATAATCGGAGCGCGACCAGCAGCATCTGGCTCGCTTCCATATAGCGCGGTTAGCTCATCCCAGCATTGAGTGACTGAGTCAATGTCGGCCATGTCGGCCATCGAACAACCGGCCGCAAGGTTCGGCAAAATTACCGCTTGGTTGTCTGCCGAAAGAATATCCGCAGTCTCGGCCATGAAGTGCACGCCGCAGAACACAATCGCTTCTGCCTCTGGGTGAGCTTTGGCAGCGTTGGCCAATTGAAAAGAATCGCCTAGGTAATCGGCGTGCTGCACTATCTCGTCGCGCTGATAGAAGTGACCGAGAATAACAACTTTGTCACCCAGAGTTTTCTTTGCTGAGCGAATACGTTCGTGCAACTGATCGTCTGTTGCAAGTTTGTATTCTTCAGGCAACGTGCCCTGCTTGGGTGAACTAGTTGGAATTACATCATCGCTAGATGCACCTGGTCCGTAGGTAACCGGGCCGCTATCAAATTCCCACGGCCCTTTGGCAAGAGATGGGCTACAGGTTGTCTCTTCAGACTGGCCCTTAACAATAAGTTGAATGCGTTCGTTGACCGATGCTGTGGTCATTTCTTTTTCTCCTGTTTGGCGCTGTTTGGATTAAGTGGACCCTGATCAGTTAAATCAATTGATGAGTCGTAACGGTAAAGCTGAGGTGGGCGGTGTCGAGTTCCTTCTAAACGTTCTCCGGTTGCGACAACTGCTCCGTTGGCTTCAACCATGCGGCGAAAGTTACCTGGGTCAAGTTCTCTACCAAGGACCGCTTCATAAACTTCGCGCAACTGTGCCAAAGTAAATCTCTCGCCCAGAAAGCCATGCGCCAAGCGGCTGTATTCAAGTTTGTTTCTAAGTCTCCAAAGTGCGTATTCGACAATGAGGTTGTGATCAAATGCCAACTTGTTTAGTTCGTCGGCCCAGAACCAAGACACGTTTTCACTATCGATTGCCGCTTCAGCTTCATCACTACCCACCAGTGCCCAATAAACAATCGAAACCACGCGATCTTTAGTGTTGCTGCCAGGGGAGCGGTCGAGGCTGCCAAATGCGTACAACTGCTCTAGGTATCGGGGTTGAAGACCTGTGGTCTCTCGAAGGTTGCGGGCTGCTGCATCGCTCAGATCTTCGTTCATTGAAAGCGGGCCACCCGGCAAGGCCCACAAGCCGTCGAAAGGTTTACGAATTCGGCGCACCAGCGCCAAGGCCAATTTCATGTTTCCGGCAGAGTCTGGACGTAGGGTAAAAATCACCGTGGATACGGCTAAGGCTGGAGCTTCGCTCAACGCCAACTACCCTTCTAAAAGTCATTTTGACTTTATCTAGTGCTATCTTACAGTCGTGTTGACTTTAAGAGCAAATTGCCCAGTCTTTGTCGATAACCAGGCGCCAGCTCTAGGAGAGCGCTCAGCGGTCTTAAAAATTCTTAAAGGTAACCTTGAAACACATGCCGTATCAAGATGAATTATTGGCGCCGCTTCTAGACGATGAAGTAGCGCTAGTTGCGATGCTTGCCAAAAACTTTGATCAACGAGATCAAGAAGTGATTAAGACGTTTGTAGAAATTACAGACCTGCCAACCATCGCAAGACTTGAAAATGTTGGCTTTCAATCTGGTCGCGAATTCAACAAAGGCAAACACCGATACCTTCGCATGAGTTGCGATCGCTACGATTATGTTCGCCTGAT
The DNA here is from genome assembly GCA_039805425.1 of Actinomycetota bacterium. Classification (GTDB taxonomy): domain Bacteria; phylum Actinomycetota; class Actinomycetes; order Actinomycetales; family Microbacteriaceae; genus Rhodoluna. The sequence continues at coordinate 7,123 of JBDLUH010000030.1, read as the reverse complement.
GGCAGAAACAAAAATGGCCGAGCACCTTGACATGAACGAGTGGACTTTTGAATTTGACAGTGCGAAGCGACGTGCCGGTCTTTGTAACTACACCGACAAAATAATTTCGATATCTAGGTACATGGTTGATATTCACAACATGGACGAAACCATGCAAGTTGTTTTGCACGAGGTGGCCCATGCGCTTGCAGGTAAGAGTGCTGGGCACACCAAAAAATGGTTAAAGGTTGCAAAATCAATTGGCTACCGTGACGAAGAATTTACTGGAACAGAAATTGCCGTGGAAACAGCACCTTGGATTGGCGCCTGCCCCAAAGGTCATCGCCATTACCGGTATCGAAAGCCAACCAAGATGCTTAGTTGCGCAATTTGCAGCTCCAGCTTCAGTGCCAGTAACTTAATCCGCTGGAGACACCGAGATGAAGCTTTACCCAACTATGAAAGTTAAATCACCAAGAGGGTAATAATTGCCCCTGCGATGAAATTGAGCCAAATGAATTTTTTCCAGCCCGCATTTGCTCTTTCGCATGATGCATCAGTTATGTTCCAAAACGGTGCAACGATAAGTAGGTATGGAACCGCAGCCAAGGCTGCCAAGGAATACGGCCAATTGAGCCTTGTCAAAATTACTGCCGCAATAGCGTAGGCGACAACAGACAAACGAACGGTTGATCTGGCGCCAATCACAGTTGCGATAGAGGCAATGCCACCAATGCGATCTGCAACAACATCTTGCACCGCGCCAAACGCGTGAGAGGCGGCTCCCCAAAGAGTGAATGCGACTATCGAATTAAAAAAGGCAGGCTCACCAAGGTTTACATTGGCCAAGGTGAGTGCAAACACCAGAGGCCCTACAAAGTGAATGCTGGAGGTAATTGAATCTAGAAATGGCTTCTCTTTGAATCTCAGCCCTTTTGCGCTATAGGCGATGACCATAAAAATTGTGAAATAAAGAATTCCAGTAGAGACACTATTTCCAACCACGGTTAGATAGCCAATAAACGGCAAGCAGCTCCAAACCGCTGCTTTCAGCGTGAGCGAATGCCATTTTGGATCAAGCAGTGCACCCTCAATTCCACCTTTTCTGGGGTTGCGAAGATCGCTTTCGTAATCAAAAACATCATTGATTCCATACATCAAAAGGTTGTAGGGGATTAGAAAAAACAACACACCAAACCACAGCGCGACTCCGGTGTCACCGGTAGCTAACCAGTAGGCCAGGCCAAAGGGGAAAGCCGTGTTGATCCAAGAGATGGGTCGCGATGACCAAAAAAGTTGTCTCAGGGCTTCCATTTAAAGACCTTTATGTATTCCATCGTCACTGAAATTAGCAGTGGTGCGGCCAGACTGTATGCAAAGTCTTCAATAGGTGCATTCCCTATTTTGATTCCTGAAATTAGAGCTTCATCGTAGGCCACAATGCCAAGGCCAATGATCAGGTTGTCGAAAACTGCGGTGACCAGCAAAAGAGTTGCAGTTGCAAAGCCAATAGCTCTCCACCTCAGGTTTCGGAACACCGGAATGGTTAGCAGAGCCAGAGCTACTAGAAAAATTAAATTTAGAGAAAAATAGTTCATGGCTTTGAACGCTTATTTTCAAGCCGCACAAATGTTTTCAGAAGCAGCAGGGCTGTGTAGCTCAGAACAATCAAGAAGAACAATTCTTCGAGAGGTAGTTCGGTCGACAACAAGAAGCCAGACAAGAGTTCTGTTTGGCCTCTAAAAAATATTCCAAGCGATATTCCTGCGTAGTCCCACGTTAGAAAGAAAATCAACGAAACCAGAATTACGCAAAAATATCTTGCTGATTTAGCAAAAGCTAATTTATGTCTATGGTCTAAAAGAGCTAAACCAAAAATAGAGATTAGTAAACCAATCAGATAGAGGTAGCTCAATTGAGCCCCTTCCATCCGTTCTCGCCAACAGGCTTGATCTCACTTTTTAGCGGCCCAGCTGAGCGGTCGTTGATTAGGCGCTTATAAACCAGCTCGGCGCCGATCAGGCACATCGGCAGGCCAATACCCGGAATGCTGTGGTGCCCCGCGTAATAGAGGCCCTTAACTTTTTTGCTTTTATTGGTTGGCCTAAAGAACGCGCTCTGCATCAGCGTGTGAGCCATTCCCAGAGCGGTTCCTGACCAGGCGTTTAGGTCATCTACAAAATCTTGCGGCCCCATTGATCTGCGCACAACAATTCTCTCGGCAAGATCAGGAATTTCGCACCATTCAGAAATCTGCTCGATAATGCGATCAGCCGCTGCTTCAAAGGCCGGGTCTCCGTCTCCGTTTATTCCGCCTCTACCAAGTTCTGGATCAGCTGCAATTGGCACAAGCACAAAGATGTTTTCGTAACCCTCTGGAGCCACCGATGGGTCAGTAACACTAGGCGTGCAAATGTAGAGCGAGGCCGGGCTAGGTATCTTGCTGGTTGCACCAGATTTCTTTTTCTCTGAAGGTGTACGGAAAACCTCTTCAAAGTTCTTGGCCCAGTCTTCGGTGTATAGAAGTGTGTGGTGGTCCAGCTGTGGAACGCGGCCCTTAACGCCTAGGTAAAGCAACATTGCTGATGGGCCAGGTACCTTGTTCTGCCACCACTTTTCTGGCAGGGTCTGGTCTTCAGGGTTCAGAAGTTGAGTTTCAATGTGGTGAAGATCCGCATTGCCTACAACTACATCTGCTGGATAAAAGACATCGCCGGCATACACGCCAATGGCCTTGCCGTTTTTAGTTTCTATTTTTGTCACTCTTGAATTTGTGTTCACGGTGGCACCGTGCTGCTTTGCTATTCGTTCAATGGCTTCAATCAAGGTGTAAAAGCCACCCATTGGATAGAACACTCCAACGTTCATGTCCACGTGTGTCATCAAGTGGTACATGCTTGGGGTGTCGTAAGGGGAGGCCCCCAAGAACACTGCAGGAAAATCCAAAATTTTACGCAGTCGAGCATCTTTAACGTGTTTACCGGCAAAAGTATCTAAAGGAGTTACCAGGTGCTTCAAAAATCTGGCAAGCCTAGCGAGCACCTCTGGCTGAATAAAAGACTTTGCATTTTGAAAGTTTGTGTAAAGAAAGTGCTTAATTGAAAGCTTGTAAGTGTCTTCTGCGGAGTCAATGTAATCCTGTAACCGCGCACCTGATCCCGGCTCGATGGAATCAAATAACTTTTTGTTATCCTCAAGATTTTTTCTGATCACCAGCTTGTCGGCATAACCCTCATTTCGGGTTTGATACGCCGGGTCTAGTTGAACCAGATTTAATTCTTTTTCTGCTGTGGTTCCCATTAGCTTGAAGAATTGGTCAAACGCGTCTGGCATCAAGTACCAAGAGGGCCCCATGTCAAACTTAAAGCCATCTTTTTCCCAAAGGTACGCCCGGCCGCCAACCTTTTCACGAGCTTCAAGGACTGTAACTTTCATTCCAGCTTTCGCAAGAATGCCTGCTGTTGCAAGTCCCGCGATTCCGCCACCAATTACAACTGCAGTTTTTTGACTCATTTGGGTAGTACTCCAAACATGGCTTTTAGAAGAATAAGCATCTTCTTTGGGTTAGTAACGCGGATGCGCTTTCTAATAAGTTCGTTTGCCGGAGTGCCGGCAATTTTTTCATTAAGTTCTTCGAAAAACATCAAGGCCGCAGCAACCGCTTTTTGAGAGCCAGCAGGCAACCTAAGTAGAGCAACCTTTGCCAGGTCTATGTCATTCCTAATATCTGCTACTAGTCGGTCTCGTTCTGAGTTATTAAAATCATCTACCCGAACCAACGGAAAGTATGAGCGTCCCAATTTATCGAAGTCGGCCGATAGGTCTCGTAGAAAGTTGACTTTCTGAAACGCGGCGCCAAGGGCCCGAGCGCCGGTCACAAATTCAGCCTTTTCGGCATCAGTTACCGAAGTGTGCTGCAAAAATACTTGCAAACACATCAATCCAACAACCTCGGCAGAACCGTATACGTAGGCCTCGAAACTTCTTTTGTCGTGTACTCGCTGAAATAGATCTGTGCGCATTGAGTTAAAAAATGGCTGTATCAGTTCGCGCTTAATCTTGGTTTCTCGGGCGGTGTGGGCAAAGGCATGAATTACAAGATTTGTACTGAAGCCACACTCCACAGCGCGATAGGTCTCTTGCTCAAACTTATCGAGCATCGAATGAGGGTCTGCGCCAATGTATTTATCAAGTGCTTCAGCCGCCGCGCCATCAACAATTTCATCGGCTACGCGCACCATGGCATAGATATTGCGAACGTGCTGGCGCTCATAGGGGGCAAGCAGCTTGGTGGCCCAACCAAACGAGGTTGAGTATTGGTCAATAACTACTGCTGAAGACTTTTCGGCGGCCTGGGTATAAAGAGCCAGTCCGGTCATTTTCTTTGCGCTTGGTTGCTTACTCACAGGTCTACGATACCTCTGGAATTCAGGCAACAATCAGATAACTAATGGCTACTTTGGGAATGCTCACCGATGCAAGCGTGGTTAGTTATGGGGAAAGCTTTTAATTTGTTGAATAGAGATAAAAGGAGAGCCCCATGAAAAAGGAAGCCAACTCAGTTTGGGATGTAGTGGGGGCCGCCTTGCTGGCCATGGCTATTCCTATTTTTATTGCCGCGGGCTTGGGTCTGTCGGCACTATTTGGCAAGTTCTAGGCTTTTGATTGGGCTATTCCAGCCCATAGACTTGTTGTTATGTCTTCAGATATCAAGCCACGTTCACGTGATGTAACCGATGGAATCGAAAAAGCCGCTTCGCGAGGAATGCTTCGCGCTGTTGGTATGGGCGATGAAGACTGGGTAAAACCTCAAATTGGTGTGGCCAGCTCTTGGAGTGAGGTTACACCTTGTAACCTTTCGCTTGATCGCTTAGCCGAAGCGGCAAAGCAGGGCGTGCACGCCGCGGGCGGTTACCCGCTTGAGTTTGGAACCATCTCAGTTTCTGATGGCATTTCAATGGGTCACGAGGGAATGCACTTCTCGCTAGTTTCGCGCGAGGTAATTGCTGACTCTGTTGAAACCGTTATGCAGGCAGAGCGCCTAGACGGTTCAGTTTTGCTAGCCGGTTGTGACAAGTCACTTCCGGGCATGTTGATGGCCGCAGCTCGACTAAATCTTTCATCAGTCTTTCTATACGCCGGTTCAATCATGCCTGGCTGGGTAAAGCTTTCCGATGGCACTGAAAAAGAAGTAACCATCATCGATGCCTTCGAAGCAATTGGTGCCTGTAAGGCCGGCAAGATGTCTGAAGAAGACCTTGGCCGCATCGAGCGTGCAATTTGCCCGGGTGAAGGTGCCTGTGGCGGTATGTACACCGCAAACACCATGGCTTCAATTGCTGAGGCGCTTGGCATGAGCCTTCCCGGCTCTGCGGCCCCACCGGCAGCAGACCGCCGCCGCGATAACTGGGCTCACCGATCAGGTGAGGCAGTTGTAGAGCTGCTTCGCAAGGGAATTACCGCGCGCGACATCATGACCAAAAAAGCATTCGAAAACGCCATTGCCGTGACCATGGCTTTTGGTGGCTCTACAAATGCTGTTCTGCACCTGCTTGCAATTGCTCGTGAGGCAGAAGTTGACCTAACCCTTGATGACTTCAACCGAATTGCCGACAAGGTTCCGCACCTAGGTGACCTGAAGCCTTTTGGCCGCTACGTGATGAATGACGTAGACCGAGTGGGCGGTGTGCCGGTAGTTATGAAGGCCTTGCTAGATGCCGGCCTGCTACACGGAGATGTTTTGACCGTTACCGGCAAGACCATGGCTGAAAACCTCGAGGGAATCAACCCACCAGACCCTGATGGCAAAATCATCCGTGCTCTAAGTAACCCAATTCACAAGACCGGTGGAATCTCGATCCTCAAGGGCTCTATGGCTCCAGAGGGTGCCGTTGTAAAGACTGCCGGCTTTGACCTTGAGTCGTTTACCGGCCCAGCGCGTGTTTTTGAGCGTGAACGTGCGGCTATGGATGCACTTACCGAAGGCTCAATTAAGGCTGGCGACGTTGTGGTTATTCGATACGAGGGGCCAAAGGGTGGTCCTGGAATGCGAGAGATGCTTGCCATCACCGGCGCAATTAAGGGTGCCGGTTTAGGTAAGGATGTCCTACTATTAACTGACGGACGATTCTCAGGCGGCACAACCGGCCTTTGCATCGGACACATTGCACCAGAGGCCACCGAAGGTGGACCAATTGCTCTGGTTCGCGATGGAGACTTAATTCGAGTTGACATCGCTTCTCGATCGCTCGAACTACTCGTTGAGCCTGAAGAGTTGGCTGCCCGCAAGCAAACATGGCAGTCTCTTCCACCGCGCTATACCCGAGGCGTTCTAGCGAAATATTCCAAGCTCGTGCACTCTGCAGCAGAGGGCGCGTACTGCGGTTAATTCGCATTCCAAATCAATTTTCGAATTGATTCACGCACAGCTAACTAGGAATGAATTAAATGTCTAACGAAGTTCTAACCGGCGCCGCTGCGATTATTCGCAGCCTGGAGTTGCTAGGTATTGAGCACGTTTTTGGTTTGCCGGGCGGCGCAATCTTGCCGACCTACGACCCACTAATGGACTCAAAAAAGATCCGTCACATTTTGGTGCGCCACGAACAGGGTGCCGGTCACGCTGCTGAAGGCTATGCATCGGCATCGGGTCGTCTTGGTGTTTGCATCGCAACATCTGGTCCGGGTGCAACCAACTTGGTAACCGCAATCGCAGATGCCTACATGGACTCTGTTCCACTTCTTGCAATTACCGGTCAGGTTGGCTCAAAGCTAATTGGAACCGATGCCTTCCAGGAAGCCGACATTGTTGGAATTACCATGCCAATTACCAAGCACTCATTCTTGGTAACCAAGGCTGCTGATATTCCAGAAACCATTGCAGCCGCAGTAATGATTGCAACCACTGGCCGCCCTGGACCGGTTCTGGTTGACATCACTAAAGACGCCCAACAGGGTCTAGCTGAATTTATCTGGCCACCAAAGGTTGAGCTTGCTGGCTACAAGCCGGTAACTAAGCCACACGGAAAGCAAATTCAGGCTGCCGCACAAATGATTGTTGAGGCCAAGAAGCCAGTTCTTTACGTTGGTGGCGGTGTTGTTCGCGCCGGCGCGCCCCAAGAAAAACAAAAACAAGCAGACCCTA
>JBDLUH010000029.1:0-12745 GCA_039805425.1 Actinomycetota bacterium | reverse complement strand
CCACCGAAATGTCAGTTGAGCTAATTCAGCCAATTGCTATGGAAGAGGGTCTTCGCTTCGCTATCCGTGAAGGTGGACGTACAGTTGGTGCGGGTACCGTAACCAAGATCACCAAGTAATTTTTATTACTTAGTTTTTAGAAAAATCCCCTGGCTTCGGCCGGGGGATTTTTCGTTACCTTGAAGAGTGGCGGTTGGGGTTGGTTAGGCTCATGTTGTGATTGATTTTGAACTTGATGACCTTGCGCCACTTGCCAACCTGGTTAGAAATGACCTGGTGGAATCAAAGCATTTTGGCATTGCCTGCTTGGTAGACCCGGCTGGAAATTTGATGGCTGAGTTCGGAAATTCTAAGCGCTTGATCTACCCACGTAGTTCGGTAAAGCCCTTGCAGGCGGTTGCAGCACGTCGTGCCGGTTTGAAGCTTTCCGCAGCCGAGCTGGCAATTTCTGCGGGAAGCCACCATGGCACGGCAGCACACACAGACTTAGTGCTTTCAATTTTGGCTGGCGTTGGCCTTGGCGAAGATGCACTGCAGTGCCCGGTAGCCTGGCCGGCAAACTCGGCAGCCCGTGCCGCAGCAACCGCAGAAACTAAAGCTTGTTTCAACTGCTCAGGAAAGCACGCAGGTTTCTTGGCGGCCTGCGTTGCCGCCGGATGGGACACCACTACTTATTTAGACCCGGCACATCCGCTGCAAAGGCTAATCGTTGAAGTTTTAGAAGAATACGCCGGTGAGCCAGTGGCCCACTCAACCATTGATGGTTGTGGCGCTCCGCTGCACGCCGTTTCTTTGGTGGGCCTGGCCAAATCAATTGGCAAGTTTGCCAAGCAAGATTCAGAAATTGCTGAAGCCATGTTGCAAAACCCGTGGGCTGTGGCAGATGCATCAAGCCCAGATACTTTGATTATGCAGCGCGGCTTGATTTCAAAGCTTGGTGCCGAGGGAGTCTTTGTGGTTGCCAATCGTGATGGCTACTGCGCGGCGGTAAAAGTTGCCGATGGTGCCCTGCGCCCAGGCCCGCTGGTTGCGCTAAAACTTTTCTTAGATCACAACTTAATTAGTGAACTTCAGTACGCCGAGCTGGTTGCTGAGATTGCTCCAAAAGTTCTTGGTGGCAATAATCCGGTTGGTTATTTTGCGGCGGTTGTGTAGCTCAAGACTTGCTTGCTACTTTGCAACAGTAGAGTCGCGAATTACCAGCTCTGGCTGAAACTCAATGTGTTTAGCCTTTGATTTGCCGTTGGTTTCATCGGCCATTGACATCAAGAGTTCAACTGCCCTGGCCCCCATCTCATGGGTGGGCTGGCGAATTGAAGTCAAAGCAACAATAGCTGTCGAGGCAAAAGAGATATCGTCATAGCCAATGAGGCTAAGGTCATTTGGAATCCTCAACCCTTCTTGGTTTAGACAAACTTGCATTATTCCAATCGCCACCAAATCGTTGGCTGCAAATACCGCATCGGGCCGTTTTGATTTTGGCCGTTTAGCAATTTCTGCGCCAACCTCTCTACCCTCAAAAACCGTAAGACTCTTGCACGCTATGACCTCAAGGGTTACATTCTGATGCTCAGTAACGGCTTTTTGCGCGCCCTTTAGGCGATCGCTTACCTGTTGAATGGAGAGCGGCCCACCTGCGAAAACAATTCTTTTTCGTCCAAGCTCAATTAGATGTTTGGCCGCCATGTAACCACCGGCTACGTCATCAACTGAAACCGACGAAAAAGACTTATCTCTAGATTTTCGGTCAACCAAAACAATTGGCGTTCCGCGCAATTGAGCTTTTTTGAATGGCTCCAGGTCATCGCTAACCGGAGTCACCAAGACTCCATGCACGCGCTGCTCTTCGAACAAGCTCAGCATGGCAAGTTCGCGGTCTGGAATTTCATCGGAGTTTGCCAGCAGCACGCTCATGTTTGATTCTTGTGCAGCATCTTCGGCGCCGCGAGCCAGATCGGTAAAGAATGGATTGCGAACATCAAGAACCACAAGTCCAATTGAGCGGCTTTTGCCAGCTCTAAGTTGTCGAGCGGCATCGTTGCGCACAAAGCCAAGTTTGTCGATGGCAGCCTGAACTTTTTCAACGGTTTTGTTGGCAACCTTGTCTGGCGTATTCAATACGTTTGAGACAGTGCCCACCGATACCCCGGCGGCTTTTGCCACGTCACGAACGCTGATTGCCACTGGGTCCTAACTGTCTAAGCGAGCCATTCAAATTGAACGTTCAACTCACAATAGTCCCCAAATTGTAACGATTCAACTACGAAGTGGACAAACCGTTTTTTTGAACAAGTTCAACGAATAGATTATGGATAAATAAATTGAAACGATTCAGAAAACAATGGAGTTTTAGTCATGGCCCCTTCCCAGAAACCAGTTCTGGAGATGCGCGATGCCGCGAAGGCCTTCGGTGGAGTGCAGGCCCTAAAGGGTGCCGAGCTCACTTTGTACCCGGGCGAGATTCACGCCCTATTGGGCGAAAACGGCGCTGGCAAATCTACCCTGCTTAAGGCGTTGGCCGGCGTTCACAAAATTGACTCGGGTTCAATCACCCTAAACGGCAAGACATTTGAGCAGGGCAGCACCCGCGCAGCACGCGACCAAGGAATTGCAGTTATTTACCAAGAGCCAAGCCTGTTTCCAGATCTAACTTTGGCTGAGAACGTTTTTGTGGGTCGCCAGCTAGAAAAGGCTGGAGTTGTTGACTGGAAGTCAATGGAGCAGCAGGCCAAAAGCCTTTTTGATCAACTTGGCGTGAAGCTTGATCCAAGCATTCGCGCCCGTGGGCTTTCAATTGCCGATCAGCAGATTGTTGAAATTGCCAAAGCGCTTTCGATTCAGGCAACCGTAATTGTTATGGACGAGCCAACTGCCGCCCTTTCATCTAAAGAAGTTGATCGTCTGTTCAAGGTGGCCAGAAGCCTTGAGGCGCAAGGCTGTGCAGTGGTTTTTGTTAGCCACCGCCTTGACGAGGTCTTTGCGTTGTGTTCCAGAATCACAATCATGCGTGACGGTGCAACTGTGGGAACAGACCTTGCTAAAGACTTGAATGAAGCAAAAGTTATCAAGCTAATGGTTGGCCGAGAGATTTCAGAACTGTACCCAAAGCTCCCTGCAAAAATTGGTGACGTAGTTCTAAGCGTTGACGGACTTAATCTTGCCGGCCAATTTGCAGACATTTCTTTTGAAGTTCGTGCAGGAGAAATTCTTGGTCTTGCTGGTCTAGTTGGGTCTGGTCGTTCAGAGGTTGTGCGAGCAGTATTTGGCGTTGATAAGTATGACAAAGGCAGCGTTTCTTTGAACGGAAAAAAACTAAGAAACGGCAACGCAGCGGCAAACATGAATGCTGGCTTAGCCTTGGTGCCTGAAGACCGCCGTCAGCAGGGGCTTTTCATGCCTACCTCAATTGCAAAAAACTCTGCGGTAACAATGCTAAAGAAGTTAGCCAAGTTGTTCATCGTTCGAGCTAAGAGTGAGGCTGAGTTAGCTGCCGAATGGGGCAAAGTCTTGCAGCTGAAATACGCAGATATTCAAGATCCGGTTGATCGTCTATCGGGCGGTAACCAGCAGAAGGTGGTGCTAGCCAAGTGGCTAGCCACAGAGCCAAAACTATTGATTGTTGATGAACCAACTCGAGGAATTGACGTTGGCACAAAGTCTGAAGTGCACCGCCTGCTATCTCAAAAGGCGCAAGAGGGAATGGCAATAATCATGGTTTCTTCAGAGTTGCCAGAAGTTCTAGGCATGGCAGACCGTGTTCTAGTTATGCGCGAAGGCCGGATGGTTGGCGAGTTTGATCGCAAGCAAGCAACAGCCGAAAAGGTTATGGCAGCGGCCACAGGGGTGACCAAATAATGACTTCTCTAATTCAAAAAGCTTTGCGAATTCGCGAACTGCCAATCTTTCTGTTCCTAGTTGTAGTGGCCCTAGTTACGGGCTTTGCGAACCCTGCTTTCTTTACAGTTGCTGGGCTGCAAGATGTCTTGCTTGGAGTTTCAATTGTTGCTGTTTTGGCAATCGCGCAGACTCTAGTGATTGTCATGAAGCACATCGATTTATCGGTGGGTTCAACCATTGGGTTTACTGCCTATGTAATGGGTGCCGCTGGCTCTTGGGGCCACAGCGTTTGGTGGGGGCTTGCAGTTTCACTGGGAATTGGAATTGCTGTTGGCGCCATAAATGGTTTCTTAGTTGCCTACATGAAACTGCCAAGCTTGGTGGTTACCCTGGCAACGCTTTACCTGGTAAAAGGTATTTTCAACGAGATCGCCGGCGGCGACACCATTACCGGAGATCGCGTTCCAGAGGCAGTAAATGCTATTGGCGCAAACTATTTCTTTGGTGTGCCATACATCTACATAATTGTTTTCGTCCTGATGCTGGTTGTTGGTTTCATCATGAAGCGCATGAGGGCTGCCCGTGATCTATACGCAATTGGTTCAAACCTTTCTGCCTCTGAACTTGCTGGTATTCCTGTTGCTCGCAGAGTATTTCTAGCTTTCGTAGCTACCGGAGCAATTACGGGTCTGGCTGGTGTTTTGCTTTTGGCTCGATACAACACAGCAGACGCTAACTCAGGCGTTGGAATTGAACTTTATGCAATTGCCGCCTGTGTTATTGGTGGTGTTGCTATCGCTGGTGGTATCGGCACCGTTTACGGCGCAATGATTGGTGCTGTCTTACTGCAAACAATTACCTCGGCGCTGGGCGCACTGGGTATTCCCCAGTTCTGGCAGCTAGCGGTAAACGGCACTCTTCTGATTGCAGCCATTTCGCTTGACAGGTATTTGTCTTCACGCGTCAAACCAACATCGATTATGGGGTCACACGAATGAGAAAATTCAATTTTGCCTGGGAGCACGGCGTAGCTGTGTTCCTGGTTGTGGCAATTGCATTGGGTTCAGGCCTTAGCGAATTTTTTGCAACCACAGATAACCTAAGTTTCATCATTCAAGACGTTGCCGAAATTGCAATTATTGCTCTAGCCATGACTTACCTAATCATCGCTGGCGAAATTGACCTTTCGGTTGCTTCAACCCTGAATCTTGCTTCAGCAGCAGTTGGTTTCTCGTTTAGAAACGGAATGCCATTTGAGATGGCCATCGTCGTGGGCCTGCTGGTTGGGCTTGCCTGTGGCCTGCTAAATGGATACCTGGTGACTGTGGTTGGGCTTCCATCGTTGGCAGTAACTATTGGAACCTTGGCGCTGTTCCGCGGTTTTGCCTGGGTGCTGCTAGGTAATGAACCGGTAAACGAATTGCCAGAAAATTGGATCGTTCTTGGCTACGAGAACATTCCAAACACATTCTTGCCTTGGTCAACTATTCCGGTAGTGATACTGGCGTTACTTGCCTGGGTTATTTTGCACTACACACGTATCGGCCGCTGGACCTATGCAATTGGCATCAATGCAGAGGCGGCCAAATTTAGTGGAATTCCAGTTGCACGAATGAAGCTTGCTTTGTTTGGAGTAACTGGATTGATGTCTGGTGTTGCAGGTGTGGTTTACACACTTCGCTTCGCGAGTGCATCACCAGATGGAGCTGTTGGCTATGAACTTGACGTCATTGCGGCTGTTCTATTCGGTGGAGTTGCGATTGCCGGTGGTTTGGGCACCCTTTGGGGTGTGCTTGCCGCTGTACTTTCGTTGGGCGTTATTCGTTCGGCGATGCAACTTCTTGACTTCACCGGCAACGCACTACTCATTGTGAGTGGTGCTCTGCTCCTAATCTCAGTTGTTCTTCCAAGGGCAATTGAACTAGTAAAAGACAGACGCAAGTCAGTCACTGTATAACCCCACAACAAAGAAAATCTCAAAGGAGAGCTAAGAATGCAAAAGAAATTCACACGCATTGCTGTAGTAACAGCAATCGTTGGTGCACTATTTGCAACATCAGTAGTGGCACCTGCATCAGCAGCAACAGGTATTAAGACCGGACTTAGAATCGCAGTGATTCCAAAGCAGGTTAACAGTGGTTACTTCGAGGCCTGGAACAAGGGTGCTCAGAAGGCATGTAAAGAACTGAAGGCAAAGTGTGACTTCATTGGTGGAACAAAAGCTACCGGTGCAGTTCAGGTGCAGTTCATCAACAAGGCAATTCAGAAGAAGTATGACGCAATCATTGTTGCGGCTGCCGACCAGAACGCAATCGTTCCTTCTCTAAAGAAGGCCCAGAAGGCTGGCATCATCGTAATTACTTCTGACGCAGACGTAGCAGCTGCTTCAGCATCAGCTCGTACCGTGACCATCGCCCCTTCAGAGGCGTCACGCATTGGTACAGCAGAAGTTGACTGGGCTGCAGAAGCAGCTGGCAAGAAGGGTACTGTTGCAATTCTTTCTGCAGCAGCAACCGCAGCAAACCAGAACGTATGGATTGCAGCTATGGGCCCTTACCTAACCAGCAAGTACCCAAACATGAAGTGGGTTGGCGGATCTCTAGACAAGGCAATCTTCTACGGAGATGACGACACCACAAAGTCAACTGCTCAGTTCAACGCAATTCTTTCTCAGTACCCAGATGTAGCTGCAATCATTGCGCCTACCACCGTTGGTGTACTTGCAGCAGCAGCTGAGAAAAAGAAGAAGAACCTTTCTGTAAAGGTCACCGGTCTTGGTCTACCAAGCGAGATGGCTCCTTACCTAAAGGACGGAACAGTTGAGAAGGTTGGCCTATGGAACCCGATCGACTTGGGTTACGTTGCTATCTACGCAGCTGGCCACGCAAAGGCTAAGACCTTTACTGGCAAGACCGGCTCAAGCTTCAAGGCTGGAACCAAGACTTACAAAGTGACTGCTGGTGGAATCGCTTACCTAGGCGACCCATTCACCTTCACCAAGTCAAACATCGCAACATTTGAAAAGGTCTACTAAGCCTAAAAGCTAAGTAGTTTCACCCATGGAAATGCTGTGGTGGGTAGCAATACCCACCACAGCTCCCTAGGAACCGAAAGGAGAGAGCAATTGCAAAGAGTTGGATTCAGACTGCAGTTAGTTGCAGATCGTCTAGACGAATACGTTGAGCATCACAAAAATGTTTGGCCTGAAATGCAAGCTGCTCTCACAGAAACCGGTTGGCACAATTACTCGTTGTTCCTAGACCGTACCGATGCAACATTATTTGGGTATTTCGAAACCCCAGACCTGCAGGCAGCCCTTGATGGCATGGCCAGTAAAGATGTCAACGATCGTTGGCAAGCAATGATGGGTGACTTCTTTGTTGCCCTAGAAGGTCGTCGCCCAGATGAGGGCTTCCTTCAACTTGAAGATATTTTCTATCTTCCATAGAGCATCCAAACTTTTAAACTTATCCAGTAAAAATAAGCAAAGACAAAGGTACACAAATGGCAATCAGCGAAAAGGACTTGTTCGCAAAACTAAGCGATCAAGCAATCGAGTTACCCTCATGGGCCTTTGGAAATTCCGGTACCCGCTTTCGCGTCTTTGGCTCACCTGGTGTACCGCGAGACCCATTCGAGAAAATCGCCGACGCCGCGCAGGTGCACAAGTACTCGGGTATTGCGCCAACCGTAGCCTTGCACTACCCGTGGGACAAGGTTGATTCATTCGCTGAGCTGCGTAAGCACGCAAATGATCTTGGCGTAGAGCTTGGCACCATAAATTCAAATACTTTCCAAGACGAAGAGTACAAACTGGGCTCTCTTGCGCACCGCGACCCTAAGGTTCGTCAGCGCGCAATTGACCACCACTTTGACTGCATAGATGTGATGCACGAAACCGGCTCGCGCGATTTAAAAATTTGGTTGGCCGATGGCTCTAACTACCCTGGCCAAGATGACATGCGTGCTCGCCAAGACAACCTTGCAGATTCACTTGCCAAGATCTACGCTCGCATTGGCGACAATCAGCGGCTAGTTCTTGAATACAAGTTCTTTGAGCCGGCTTTCTATCACACTGATGTGCCTGACTGGGGAACGTCGTTCGCTCAGGTAAGCGCGCTGGGTGACAAGGCAATGGTTTGTCTAGACACCGGGCACCACGCACCCGGCACCAACATTGAATTCATCGTGATGCAGTTGCTTCGCCTTGGCAAGCTTGGTTCTTTTGATTTCAACTCGCGCTTCTATGCTGATGACGATCTAATTGTTGGTGCGGCTGACCCATTCCAGTTGTTCCGCATTATGTACGAGGTAATTCGCGGTGGCGGTTACGGTGGTGCATCTGGTGTTGCGTTCATGCTTGACCAATGTCACAACATCGAAGACAAGATTCCTGGCCAGCTTCGCAGTGTTATCAACGTGCAGGCTATGACCGCCCGTGCGCTGATGGTTGACACCGTGGCATTGGATGCCGCTCAGCGCGCCGGTGACGTGCTTGGTGCAAACGACATTTTCATGAATGCCTTTTACACCGATGTTCGCCCTGTGCTTGAAGCCTGGCGCGAATCTAAGGGCTTGGCGGCAGACCCAATTGCCGCGTTCAACGCATCGGGTTATCTAAAGACAATTGCTGCCGACCGTGTTGGTGGCAAGCAGGCAGGCTGGGGCGCTTAATAATGGCAACACGCAATTCGAAACAAAACAAGACCGTTGAAGAGCTTCTAACGCGAAGCAACAGGCTTGGCAGCAATCCAAAATTCACCAACTATGCCGGTGGTAATACCTCGGCCAAGGGCATGGGCATTGATCCTGCAACCGGCAAGAAGATTGAACTTCTTTGGGTAAAAGGTTCTGGCGGTGACTTAGGTACGCTTACCGAATCGGGCCTTGCAGTTCTGCAGCTAGATCGCGTTCGTGCTCTACAGAACATTTACCCAGGTCTTGATCGTGAAGACGAGATGGTTGCAGCTTTTGACTATTGCCTACACGGCCGCGGCGGGGCAGCACCTTCTATTGACACCGCGATGCACGCTTTGGTTGATGCTAATCACGTAGACCACCTTCACCCTGACAGCGGAATTGCCATTGCCACTGCAAAAAATGGCAAGGCGCTAACCGCAAAGATTTTCGGAGACAAAGTTGTTTGGGTGCCATGGCGCCGCCCTGGTTTTCAGCTTGGCTTAGACATTGCAGCAATCAAGGCAAAAAACCCTAAGGCCGTTGGTTGCATTCTTGGCGGTCACGGCATTACCGCCTGGGGTAACACATCTGCCGAGGCAGAGAAGAACTCAACCTTCATAATCAAGACTGCCGAGACCTATATCAATAGCAAGGGCATCAAGAAGCCGTTCGGCGAGAAGGTTGCAAAGTTTGCAGCACTAAAGCATGCGGCTCGCAAGGCTCGCGCTGCAGAAATTGCAGCATTCGTTCGTGGCCTTGCATCAACTGACAAACCCCAGGTAGGTCACTTCAATGATTCAGAATCAGTTCTTGAGTTCATGGGTAGCGCAAAGCTAAAGAAGTTGGCGTCACTTGGCACCAGTTGCCCAGATCACTTTTTGCGTACCAAGGTGAAGCCAATGGTGCTTGACCTACCTGGTGATGCAGAACTAGACAAAGTAAAAGCTCGTCTAACCGTTTTGCACGAGCAGTACCGTGCCGACTACGCGGCCTATTACAAGAAGCACGCCACTAAAAATTCACCTGCAATGCGCGGAGCAGACCCTGCCATTGTGCTTATTCCAGGTGTTGGCATGTTCTCGTTTGGTGCAAATAAACAAACCGCACGTGTTGCCGGTGAGTTTTACCTAAACGCAATCAATGTGATGCGCGGGGCAGAGGCAATCTCTAGCTACGCACCAATCAGCGATGCCGAGAAGTTCAACATTGAGTACTGGTCACTAGAAGAGGCAAAGCTTCAGCGCATGCCAAAGCCAAAGCCGCTGGCAACTCGCGTTGCTTTTGTAACCGGTGCAGGTAGCGGAATTGGCAAGGCAATCGCCGAGCGCATTGTGGCCGAGGGCGGCTGTGTAGTAATTGCCGACCTCAACCTAACTGCCGCTCAAGATGTTGCCGCCAGCCTTGGCCGCGACAACGCGGTTGCGGTAAGCATTGATGTAACCAGTGAGGCGGCAATTAAGCAGGCGCTTGCCGAGGCCGTACTTGCCTTTGGTGGTGTTGACCTAATTGTTAACAACGCCGGGCTTTCAATTTCTAAGCCACTGCTTGAAACTACGCAGCGCGATTGGGATCTACAGCACGATGTAATGGCTCGCGGTTCGTTCCTAGTTTCTCGTGAAGCAACCCGCATTCTGCTTGATCAAAAGCTTGGCGGAGACATCATTTACATCTCATCTAAGAACAGTGTCTTTGCTGGTCCTAACAACATTGCCTACTCGGCAACCAAGGCTGATCAAGCCCACCAGGTGCGCTTGCTTGCTGCAGAACTGGGTGAGCACGGTATTCGCGTAAACGGAATCAACCCAGATGGTGTGGTTCGCGGTTCGGGAATCTTTGCCAAGGGCTGGGGTGCCTCACGCGCCAAGGTTTACGGTGTGAAAGAAGAAGACTTAGGTAAGTTCTACGCTCAGCGCACCCTGCTTAAGCGTGAGGTGGTTCCAGAGAATGTGGCCAACGCTGTGATCGCGCTAACCGCCGGCGAACTTAGCCACACAACCGGTTTGCACATTCCAGTGGATGCTGGCGTAGCTGCGGCGTTCCTTCGTTAAACAGGTAGTCAAATTGTCTAACGCAGTTTTTGGCGCGATTGATCTGGGTGCATCCAGTGGTCGCGTTATGGCTGGCGTATTTTCAGACGCTGGCATAGAGCTTACTGAGATAGCAAGATTTGCTAATGGGCCAATTGAGCGCGACCAAAAACTCTTTTGGGATTTCAACGCCTTGTTCAACGAGATCAAAGCAGGCCTAATGCAATTGGGTGACTTTGCCGCTGCACGCGATGCCAAGGTAATCAGCATAGGCATTGATACCTGGGCGGTTGACTATGCGCTCATAGATTCCGATGGTCAAATGTTGGCTGCACCGCGGCATTATCGAGATGAAAGAAATCATCTTGGTGTTGGAGCGGTACACGCAATAGTTTCTCAAGAAGAGCTTTACCAAGAAAATGGTTTGCAGTTTTTGCCGTTCAATACGCTTTACCAATTGGCCGCCGAGCAGCTTCAAAATGAAGACCTGCTTGCAGCAGCAGATAAGTTCTTGCTAATTCCAGATTTGATTGCCTACCTACTTACCGGCCAGAAGCGTGCCGAGGTAACCAACGCTTCAACCACCGGTTTGCTTGATGTGCGCAACCATCGGTGGAACATTGACCTATGTAAAAAACTTGGTATTTCTACTTTGCTTCTGCCAGAGCTGATTCAACCCGGTGACGAATACGGGCTTCTAAGTCATACTGAGGTTCAGCACTCTGCACTTAGCGAAACCAAAATCGTTGCGGTAGCCTCGCACGACACTGCCTCTGCCGTAGTTGCGGTTCCTTACCTTGATGCCCACGGGGCATATCTTTCTAGCGGCACCTGGAGTTTGATTGGTGTTGAATCTGACGCACCGGTGCTAAACGACAATGCTTCCAAGGCCAACTTCACCAATGAGCTTGGCTTTGCGTCAAAAACCAGGTTTCTAAAAAACCTAAGCGGGCTTTGGCTAATTCAAGAAAGCATAAGAGCATGGAACGAGGCTGGCAATCACGTAAATGTTGCCGAGCTAGTTGAAGACGCTCGCAAGGTAACCACGAGCGCCCGCATAAACGTGAACGACCCTGAGTTCGCGGCTCCAGGAAACATGCCAAGCAGAATTCAAGTTCATGTCACCCGCAATGGCGGCAAAGCGCCACAAACTCCGGCAGAAATAGCTCGCTGCATTTTTGAATCACTTGCCGACTCATATGCGCTGGCAATTGCTGAAGTTGAACTAGCCACCGGCCGCAGCTTGAAACGCCTGAACATAGTGGGCGGCGGCAGTCAAAACACTTTGCTTAGCCAATTGGCGGCCGATAGGTGCAATCTTGAAGTCTTATCGGGGCCTGTTGAGGCCACAGCCATAGGCAACCTAATGACCCAGGCGCAAAAGTTTTATACAGTCCTTGGCGGATTCGACCTGACAAAATTATCGGGTCAGCGCGCTTTCATTGGCCAAAGCTTTGCCCCAACTAAATACCAACCAAGTAAGGAATCCCATGGGAAACATTAAGCGTCGCGTACCAAATCCTAAAGATCTTGCGCAACTAATGAAGTTCAAGGCTCCTACCTGGAACGCAACTGAGCGCCGCCTCAAAGAGGCCCTCACAATTTATGACCTGCGCGATATCGCCAAGCGCCGCACACCTACCGCACCGTTTGATTACACCGATGGCTCGGCTGATCAGGAAATTTCCTTGGCCCGTGCCCGACAAGCCTTTGAAGACATTGAATTTCAACCTAGGGTTTTACGCGATGTGTCTGATGTTGATTTGAGCTCAACAGTGCTTGGTAAAAAAGTTGCCATGCCTTTTGGTATAGCGCCAACCGGTTTCACCCGAATGATGCAAACCGAGGGCGAGATTGCCGGTTCGCAGGCAGCGGAGGCTGCGGGTATTCCTTTCTCACTTTCCACAATGGGAACCCGCTCAATCGAAGAAGTTGCCGCGGCGGCACCAAATGGCCGCAACTGGTTTCAGCTTTATATGTGGAAAGACCGTGATCGCAGCATGGCTTTGGTTGAGCGCGCCGCCGCCGCAGGTTTTGACACACTCTTACTGACAGTTGATGTGCCGGTTGCCGGGGCGCGCCTTCGTGACAAGCGCAACGGCATGACTATTCCGCCGGCGCTGACGTTAGGCACCGTTATAGATGCACTGCCTAGACCTGCCTGGTGGATAAATTTCTTGACTACAGACCCATTGAAGTTT
>JBDLUH010000028.1:0-12883 GCA_039805425.1 Actinomycetota bacterium | reverse complement strand
TTCGCGAAGATGGCAAAGAGGGTGACGTATTTTCACTTATTGGCCCAAAACGTTTCGATGCACCGTGGAAAGAAATTGAAGCCCAAGGTTACATAGCTCCAGCCGCCTGTTTTGAAGTGAGAATTGATCTTCCAGATGAAGAGCGCATGAATTACGCGATATCAAGCCAAGAAGACCGCTACCGAATAGCCGCCACCTCACCAACTCGAATTCCAGTAATCAAACAGCTGATGAAAAAACATGCGGGCGAACCAACATTGGTAATTGGCCAGTACCTGGATCAAATTCACGAGGTTTCCGCGGCGCTCCAGGTTCCAGAAATCACCGGCGAGACTCCTGTTGACGAGCGCGAACGTCTTTTTGAGCAATTCCGCACCGGAGAGATAACTACCTTGGTGGTTTCGAAGGTCGCCAACTTCTCGGTTGACCTACCAGAGGCTTCGGTGGCGATCCAGATATCGGGTTCCTACGGGTCAAGGCAAGAAGAAGCGCAGCGCTTGGGGCGCCTGCTAAGGCCAAAAGCTGACGGCCGTTCTGCAAGTTTTTACACACTGATATCTAGAGACACCGTGGATCAAGACTTTGCCCAGAACCGCCAGCGCTTTCTGGCCGAGCAGGGCTACAGCTACGAAATTATTGACGCCCACAGCCTGTAAAACCTTTCAGCAGACGCCCAAGAGGCTTACAGTAAGTTCACAGGGAACTTAAGGAAACTGAGGTCATGGAAAACGTAAAGGTACTTATCGTCGACGACGAACCAAACATCCGCGATCTCCTCTCAACCAGCCTTAGATTCGCTGGTTTCAGTGTTCACGCTGTGGCAAATGGCGCCGATGCTGTGAATGCCGCCGAAAAAGGTGAGCCAGACATCATCTTGCTTGATGTGATGCTTCCAGACATGAATGGATTTAGCGTCACCAAGAAGCTTCGCTCTATGGGCATCAACGCCCCGGTTCTTTTTCTAACCGCACGTGACGAGACAGAAGACAAAATCACCGGTTTAACCGTTGGTGGCGACGACTACATGACCAAACCGTTCAGCCTCGATGAGATTGTTGCGCGCATTAATGCAATTTTGCGCCGTACTAAAGCAGCTGAGGTTGAGGAATCTGTGCTCGAGGTTGGGGAAATCAAAATCAATCAGGATGCCCACGATGTATTTGTGAACGGAACCTTGGTGGAACTTAGCCCCACCGAATACAAGCTTTTGAGATTCTTAATTTCTAATCCAAATCGCGTGCTCACCAAGGCGCAAATTTTGGATCACGTCTGGGAGTATGACTTCAACGGTGAAATGGGAATCGTTGAGTCTTATGTTTCATATCTTCGAAAAAAACTTGACCCGCTAACCAGTGAACCGCTTATTCTAACCAAGCGCGGAGTTGGCTACATGTATAAGTCGAACAAGAACGGCAAGTAATTGAACTCAAAGCGAAGTCTGGCCTGGGAGCGCATTTCACTGCGCACCAAGCTAACGGCGCTTTCGGTTGCAATTATTGGTGTGCTGGTATTTGTCTCTAGTCTTGGCACCATTGCTCTGCTTAGAACCTATCTACAGGCAAACGTAGATACCCTGCTGACTTCTACTTCAATTGCACTCAAGGATGAAGATCCAGCATTGCTGGAAGAAAGATTGGCAACGCGTCAACTCACTTTGCCATCGCTACCAACAGATTTCTACATTGCCTACCTAGATAACAACGGCACCTTGCTAATTGGCCTAGTCTCATCTGCCGGCGATAACCGCGATGTGCCTAACCTTTCAAACTTTTCTGCAGAATACGTTTTGCTCACTCAGGGTGTCCCTTTTGAAGTTAACGAAAAGGGTCAGATCGCTGACGACTCGGGTGTGCAGGGCTGGCGCATGGTGGCTGTACCACTTACTTCAATGGCAGGTTCTCTAGTAGTAGCCTTGCCCACCGGAGCGAATAATGCGCTACTTGCCCAGTATGGCCTTATTGGCGGCGGCTTTGGGGCTCTGCTACTGATTCTTTCGGGCCTAAGTATTTGGCTAACTATTTCGTCGGCCTTGAAGCCGCTGAATGAGGTTGAGCGAACAGCAGAGGCCGTCACCGAGGGCGACATCTCACAACGCCTTATGGAGCGCGAAGGCGACACCGAAATTGCGCGACTAAATCGCTCTCTAAACACAATGCTGGACGGTGTTCAAAGCGCCATGCAAGACCGCTCTAAAACTCTTGATCAAATGCGTCGCTTCGTTGCCGATGCCAGCCATGAGCTGCGTACTCCCCTGGTTTCAGTTCGTGGCTATGCCGAGCTATACAGAATGGGCGCTCTGAAAAAACCCGAGCAAATTGGCGAGGCAATGGGCCGCATTGAAAGCGAGGCGGTGCGCATGACCGGCTTGGTGGAAAGTTTGCTAACCCTTACCCGTATGGATGAGACAACCAAGCTGGAACGCAACACCACCAACATGGTTTCACTTTCAATCGATGCAGCTAAAGACGCCTCTGTTGCCGATGGCAAACGCAAAATTGTTATCACCAATCTTGAAGGTGAACTTCTTGCAGACTCTGCCGTGATTGAAGCGGGGGTAGATGCCAATTCAATGAGACAAGTGCTCACCAATTTGCTTGCGAATGCGTCTCGTTTTTCACCAGAAGGCGCCCAAATTGAAATTGCCCTGGATAACCAACAGTGGTTTGATGGCAAACGCTTACTGACTTTAGAAGTTAGAGACCACGGCGAGGGCATTCCAGAGCAATTAAGAGACAAAGTTTTTGAACGCTTCTACAGAATTGACAATTCAAGAAACAGCGAGACCGGTGGGTCAGGTTTGGGTCTTGCGATTGTTTCAACCATCGTGAAGCGTCACGAGGGTCAAATTATTGCTCTAGAAACACCAGGTGGTGGGGCAACGTTCCGAGTAACCATTCCCGTCTAAATCTTTAAGACCTTTCCACAGATTTTTTGGCCGGCACCACTGAACCTGTTTCAACTCGGATGATGTCTCTATGACTCATTTCAGTGTTGACAGCGAACAGGTGATGGCGGCGAATGCCAACATTCAAATCACAATTTCAAAACTAAGCAGCGAAGCAGACACATTGCTTAATCAATTGCAAAGCCTGCAAGCCAGTTGGACCGGCGCAGCCGCAACTAGTTTTCAAGACCTAGTCATTCGCTGGCGCGCAACAGCCGCGACAGTTGATACCCAGCTAGGTGAACTTGGATCTGCACTTGGCATTGCCGCGGCCCAGTATGCAGAAATTGAATACGCCAACCAAAGATTGTTTTTGTAGTTTTAGTTAAAAGAAAACGGGCGGCTCCCCAAGGAACCGCCCGCTCATAGTGGATCAGACTATAAGTTGTTTTCTTTGCTCTAAACCAAAAGGTTTAGAAATCCATGCCGCCACCCTGGTTAGCAGGTGCCGCAGCCGCTGGCTCTGGCTTCTCTGCAACCACGGCTTCTGTGGTTAGGAATAGACCTGCGATTGAAGCAGCGTTCTGAAGAGCTGAACGAGTTACCTTTACAGGGTCGTTGATGCCCTCTTTTAGCATGTCAACGTACTCGCCGGTTGCAGCGTTTAGACCGTGACCTGAAGGTAGGCCAGCAACGCGCTCGGCAACTACACCAGGCTCAAGACCTGCGTTTAGAGCAATCTGCTTTAGCGGAGCTGAGATTGCAACGCGAACGATGTTCGCACCAACAGCCTCGTCACCAGTTAGAGATAGCTTCTCGAAAGCAGCTTTGCCAGCCTGAAGCAGTGCAACACCACCACCGGCAACGATGCCTTCTTCAACAGCTGCCTTAGCGTTTCTAACTGCATCTTCAATGCGGTGCTTGCGCTCTTTTAGCTCAACCTCGGTAGCTGCTCCAGCCTTGATAACTGCAACACCGCCAGCAAGTTTCGCTAGGCGCTCTTGCAGCTTCTCGCGGTCGTAGTCGCTATCGGTGTTTTCAATCTCACGACGAATCTGCTCAACACGACCAGTGATCATGTCTGCATCTCCGGCACCCTCAACGATGGTGGTTTCGTCTTTGGTGATTACAACCTTGCGTGCACGACCCAGTAGGTCAAGTGTGGTTGCGTCAAGTTTTAGGCCAACTTCTTCAGAAATCACCTGGCCACCGGTCAAGATTGCGATGTCTTGCAACATTGCCTTACGACGGTCACCAAAACCAGGTGCCTTAACAGCAACTGACTTGAAGATTCCGCGGATCTTGTTAACAATCAAAGTTGCAAGCGCTTCACCATCAATGTCTTCAGCAATAATCAAAAGCGGCTTGTTTGCCTGAATCACCTTGTCAACGATTGGCAGGATGTCCTTGATGTTTGAGATCTTTGAGTTGGCAATCAAAACGTATGCATCTTCAAGAACTGCTTCTTGGCGCTCTGGGTCAGTAACCATGTACGCAGAGATGTAGCCCTTGTCGAAGCGCATGCCCTCAGTTAGCTCAAGCTCAATACCGAAGGTGTTTGACTCTTCAACAGTTACAACGCCCTCGCGACCAACTTTGTCGATAGCTTCGGCAATCAGTTCACCGATCTGAGTGTCACCAGCAGAAATAGACGCGGTAGCAGCAATCTGCTCTTTGGTCTCGACTGGCTTGGCATTTGCGTGCAGTTCTTCGATAACAGCCTTGACTGCTTTCTCAATTCCGCGCTTCAAAGTGATTGGGTCTGCACCGGCAGCAACGTTGCGAAGACCCTCGCGAACAAGGGCCTGTGCAAGAACTGTTGCAGTTGTGGTTCCATCACCGGCAACGTCGTCAGTCTTTTTTGCAACTTCCTTAACCAATTCAGCGCCGATGCGCTCGAATGGGTCATCTAGTTCAATTTCCTTAGCGATCGAAACACCATCGTTTGTGATGGTTGGGGCGCCCCACTTCTTTTCAAGAACTACGTTGCGTCCACGTGGGCCAAGGGTTACCTTTACGGTGTCAGCCAGGATGTTTAGTCCGCGCTCTAGACCGCGGCGGGCCTCTTCATCAAAGTGAATGATTTTTGCCATTGGGGTTCAATCTCCTATTAGTTTTGGCACTCAAGCCTGTCGAGTGCTAATAGGTCTATTTTGGCACTCTCACCCCTAGAGTGCAAATGAAAAACCCCCTCCTTGCGGAGAGGGTTTTTCTGAAATCTTTGCTCGTAGCTTAGATAACGTGTACTGCGTCAGCCTGAGGGCCCTTGTCGCCGTTCTTTACTTCGAACTCAACGCGCTGGTTTTCCTTCAGTTCTTTGTAGCCGTCTGACTGGATTGCTGAGAAGTGTACGAATACGTCTGCTCCGCCATCCTGGGTAATGAATCCAAAACCCTTTTCAGCGTTGAACCACTTTACGGTTCCTTGTGCCATGTTTTTACTCCTGATGCTATGGGAACAACCCGAAAATTCCCGGGCTGAGTCGCATAGAAAAGAGCTTGTGCTACGGATACTGCTACGACCAAGTTCAACACTAGCCCCTAGGGGGTACTAGTGCGCAAGCCTTTTGCAAGTATTCACCAAGGGGTTATGAAACGGTTATAACCCGCAAATGCCATTTATTCAGCAGGAAGTGTGTAATCGGCACCCAAAACTACAGTTATGGGGCCGGCAAATTCCGGAGAAACGATGACCTCGGGCGAGCCAAGTTGAACAGCAATGCTCTCGGCATCGGCGCGGAATAGCTCATCGGTAATCACTATTACGGTGGTCTCAATAGCGACTGGCTTCTTTTGGGCATCAACCAACACCGATGCGCCGGTCACGTTGAAACCTGCCTCTTTGAGAATTTCAGCGGCCGGGGCAGCAAGCTCTGCTCCCCCACCATCCAACACAGCAACACCTGGCAAGGCCTGCAAGCTGGCACTTGCTGATGGATTAGACCCCGGCAGGTACCCATCGAAAACGCTTGAGCCCTCAACCACCTTTAGGCCCCCGTATCCAACGGCGGAAACCACGGCGGCAATTACAAATAAGCGAACCCATTCAAGAACGCGATCTTTTGCAGTGCGGCGAGCACGGTGGCGACCACCGTGAATAGCTGCCGAATCGAACTCATCGATTGGGAACTTTTTAGCCATGAATCCTGCTTAACTTATTGGAACGCGTAAACCTAATATTAGGCGAGCTTAGGAGAGAACCTTGAATTATCCGGTAAATAAGACTGACGAACAATGGCGTCAAGAGCTAACCGAGTTCGAGTACCACGTGCTTCGCGAGGCGGGCACCGAGCGGGCGTACACTGGCGAACTACTTGAAGAGCACCGTGAGGGAATTTTCTCTTGCAGAGGATGCGGAGCAGAACTTTTTCGTAGCATCGCAAAGTTTGACTCGCACTGCGGTTGGCCAAGCTTTTATGAACCTAAAGAAGGCGATGCCGTTGAGCTACTAGAAGATCGTTCGCATGGAATGGTTCGCGTTGAAGTTCGCTGCAAAGGTTGCGGCTCACACCTTGGGCACGTTTTCGAAGATGCACCGCAAACCCCAACTGGAGACCGCTTCTGCATTAATTCGGTCAGCATCACTTTCACAGAAGGCAAGTAACTGCTCTAGGGTAAAACCATGAATCAGCCATCAGTACTTTTTATCTGCGTTCACAACGCTGGAAAATCTCAAACAGCTGAGGCACTGATGAAGCACCTAGTTGGCGATGAGGTCACCGTTTACTCAGGTGGCACCGGTCCTGATGAAAAGTTGGCAGCCGATGCGGTTGCCGCTTTAGAAGAAATTGGCGTTGAAGTTGATGGGCAGTTTCCCAAAACCATTGACCCTGAAATTTTGAAAAACGTTGACCGGGTGATTGTGCTTGGTGACCAGGCCCAGGTTGAACCAATTGATGGCATGAAATCAGAAATTGAAACTTGGCTGATCATCGAACCCAAAGACCTGGGCGTCAATGGTGAGCAGCGTGCTGCGATGGTGCGCGATGAGATCCTTGAGCGGGTTGAACAGCTTGCCGAAGAGTTGCTTGGATAGAAACTTTAGGTCAAAAACTTCAAAACCGCCGAGCTGAGTTGTTTTCCCTGGTCGGCTCAAACAAAAATGGACTCCCGAGGGAGTCCATTTTTTTTCTTACTTGAGCCGACCAGGGGACTCGAACCCCTAACCCTCGCATTACAAGTGCGATGCGCTACCAATTGCGCCAGGTCGGCCGATAGCCCTAGGGCTACCTCTCTGAGATCTAAACCCCAGAAGTTTCTATATTAGTTCACACTCTTGCTTTGTAGAAATTGAGCAAAGCGTGCCGGGCTGTAGAAATCAGCATTTACCTCAGTCTTGAATGGGTCGTTGTCGACCATTACGAATGGGGTGCCCTCTACCTTGTACTGGGTGCCCGGTACGTTCTCGTTCAGGGCCTTTGTGGTGATCGTAGACATCCAGGCGCCAAAGCGCTTCTCGTTGATACAAGACTTGATTTCAGCCTCGTTAGTGATGCCTGCCTCTTTTGCTCTATCAAAAAGCTCAGAATTCTCTGGCCCTGCGGTTCCTTCTTCAGGCTGATTTGCGAAAAGCAAAGAGTTGTACTTGAAGAATGAGTTTGGAGAGTATTCGGCTACACAAACTGCAGCATTTGCCGCACGGCTTGAGTACTCGTTCGGGGTTCCGCGACCATCTAGGAAAGAAATTGGGTGGAACTCGATGGTTGCGATTCCCTTAGAAACCCAGCTCTCAATTTGAGACTGGTTTGGAAGTTCAAAGTCACGGCAGAACGGGCACTGGTAGTCCACGTAAACCTGAATGTTTGGCACATTGGCGCCGGCTTCGCCTGGCGCAGGTGTGTAGCTAGGGGTAAATGCCTCAAGGTTGGTGCCAATCTTGATGCCATCGTTGAAACTCATGTTGGCAGGAACGGCGGTTTCTTTGTTCGCGCCTGAAATTAATGCAAAAGCAACTAGTGCAATTACGGCTACAACTGCGCCGCCCACGCCAAACTGAAGTGCTACTCGCTTGCGAGCCTCACCTTTTTTGTGCTGTTCGCGTAGGGCCTTGGCCTTTGCACGGGCTGCTTCGCGCTGCTCAGAGCGTGTTTGCTTTTCACGGGTCAAAATGGGGTCCTTACGTTCTATGTCACGAACCTTGATGATTCATCACGATTGCGTGACATTGGGGAATTTCTAGTTTAGACCAGCCCACCCAGATGCCATAATGGCTGTACCCAGCGGCGCCGCCTCTGGGGTTCTATTCACTATGGATCGTCCGGCACGTACCTGCCGGTGAAGGAAATATCATGGCATCAGTTAAGTTCCAAGGCGCTACGCGCCTTTACCCAGGTGGCACTCGCCCAGCTGTGGACGCAGTAAACCTCGACATCAAAGATGGCGAATTCCTAGTACTAGTTGGCCCATCGGGTTGTGGAAAATCAACCACACTACGCATGTTGGCTGGTCTAGAAGAAGTAAATTCAGGCAAGATACTTATCGGTGATCGCGATGTCACTGACATTCCACCTAAAGACCGCGATATCGCCATGGTTTTCCAGAACTACGCGCTGTACCCGCACATGACCGTTGCCGAGAACATGGGCTTTGCCCTAAAGATCGCCGGCGTAAACAAAGAAGAGCGTGCCGAGCGCGTTCTTGAGGCAGCAAAGCTGCTAGACCTTGAGCCTTACCTATCTCGTAAGCCAAAGGCGCTCTCTGGCGGACAACGTCAGCGCGTTGCCATGGGTCGTGCAATTGTTCGCAAGCCTCAGGTGTTCCTTATGGATGAACCTCTTTCAAACTTGGATGCCAAGCTTCGCGTACAGACCCGTACTCAGATTGCTTCACTTCAGCGCCGACTAGGCGTAACCACCGTTTATGTGACTCACGACCAGGTTGAAGCCATGACCATGGGTGACCGCGTTGCTGTTCTAAAAGACGGCGTGCTTCAGCAGGTTGCAACTCCACAGGAACTTTACGATGTGCCAGCAAACGTTTTTGTTGCCGGCTTCATTGGCTCACCGGCCATGAACCTGTTGCAGCTTCCAATCGTTGACGGTGGCGTTCAGTTTGGAACCCAAGTTCTACCTATTGACAAAAAATTCTTGTCAAAGACCAAAGCTAAGACAGTGACTGTTGGTATCCGCCCTGAAAACCTAGTGGTTTCAAAGAAGGATGGAATAGCAGTTGAGGTTGACGTTGTGGAAGAGCTAGGTGCCGATGGTTACCTATACGGACACACCGATATCGATGGCGCATCACAAGATGTTGTTTCTCGTGTTGATGGCCGCGCTCACCCAATTGCGGGCGACAAGGTTTTCCTAAAAGCTGATGGCGGTTTGGTTCACCTATTCGACATTGAATCAGGCGCTCGTCTGAACTAGTGAGTTCATTAGATATAACGGCTGCCACGGTTGATCCAGCTCTGCTGGATCTTCCGTGGCATTTGCCATTAGAAGAGTGGCCCGCAGAAAACATTGCAGCGCTACCAAAAGGCCTTAGCCGGCATACCGTTAGATTCGCGCACCTTAGCGATCATGTCATTGCGATCAAAGAAACGTTGCCAGAGCTGGCAAAACGCGAATACGACATGTTGAAAAACCTAATCAAACTAGACGTTCCATGCGTGGAACCATTCGCAATTATCAACAACCGCAGCGATGAAAATGGCGAGCCACTGTTATCGGTGTTGATTACTCGCCACCTAAAGTTCTCACTTCCGTATCGCGCAATGTGGTCGCAGGGGCTTCGCCCAGACACCGCTCAACGTTTGGTAGATGCCTTGGCTTTGCTTCTGGTTCGCCTTCACATTGCCGGTTTCTTTTGGGGCGATGTCTCACTTTCTAACACTTTGTTTCGCCGTGATGCTGGCGCATTTGCCGCATACCTGGTTGATGCCGAAACCGGTCACCTTTATGACTCAGGTCTTTCAAACGGACAGCGCGAAAACGACTTAGAAATTGCAAGAGTAAACATTGCCGGCGAGCTTATGGATTTAATTGCCAGCGGGCACGCAACCCCTGGCGTTGATGCGGTGGCAACCAGCGAAAGAATTGTGGCTAAGTACCGTGAACTCTGGAGTGAGCTAACCGGCGTTGAAACCTTCGCGGCGAAAGATCGTTGGAAAATTAATCGTCGAGTAGATCGGCTTAACGAGCTTGGTTTTGACATTGAAGAACTTGCCATAAAAACTGACGGCAATGGCACCACCGTAAAGATTCAGCCAAAGGTGGTAGACGCCGGCCACCACGCAAGAAGACTTATTAGATTGACCGGTCTTGACGTAGAAGAAAATCAGGCCCGCAGATTATTGAACGACCTAGATCAGTACCGCTTGAATAACCCTCGTCCAGGAGCCGATGAAGAAGTTCTTGCTCACGAATGGTTGAGTCGTTCATTTGAACCGGTGGTTACATCTATTCCAAAAGAATTATCGGGCCGTCTTGAACCAGCTGAGATTTACCACCAGGTGCTAGAGCACCGTTGGTACATGTCTGAGCAGCAGGGGCACGATGTGCCGGTGAACGAGGCGCTGACTGACTACATCAATAATGTTTTGGTTAACCGTCGCGATGAAGCAACTTACCTGTCTCCACCAACGGAGCTAATCACCTTGCCGCATGCAATTCCCTCGGGAACAATCGTCGTTGCAGAAGACGATGATGAGGTTGATTGGCGAGACCTTGTTTAACTTAAAAACCAATTAAGTAAAAAATCCCGATCATCACTGATCGGGATTTTTATTTTTAGAACTACTTCTTAACAACTCCGGCAAGAACCTGGTGTAGGTTCTTGGCCTCTTCGTCGTTTACTGAAACAACTAGACGACCGCCACCTTCTAGTGGCACTCGAAGGATGATAAGACCGCGTGGCTCGCGCTCGGCTTCCATTGGTCCGTCACCGGTGCGTGGCTTCATTGCTGCCATTGAGAAACTCCTTGTATTGCTGGCTAAATAGCCGGAATTTCTATTATCCCACGGATAACCAGGCCCGAAGTGCGCTCTCGCAAGCGTAAATCTGGCTAACCGGCACGGCTTCGTCGTCGGCGTGAGCCTTAGAAGGGTCTCCGGGCCCGAAATTGACCGCTGGAATGCCCAGAGCGCTAAATCTGGCTACGTCAGTCCAGCCGTATTTTGGCCTTGCCTGGCTCTTTGTAGCAGCCAGGAATGCAACTGCCTCTGGGCGATCAAGGCCTGGCCGGGCACCTTCGGCAACATCAACCACCAAAAGCTCCACTCCGGCGAATACCTCTCGCAGATGTGCCTCGGCTTGGGCCCCCGACTTACTTGGAGCAAACCTGTAGTTCACAGTTATCGTGCAATCATCAGGAATCACATTGGTTGCAATTCCGCCCTTGATCAGCACGGCATTCAGACTCTCGCGGTATACCAAACCGTCAACCTCTTCTTCGACTGGCACATATGCCGCCAAGGTTGTTAGCGCAGCAGCCGCATCGTGAATGGCATTCTTGCCCATCCAAGGTCTTGCCGAGTGAGCCTTGATTCCCTTGAAGTTAAGTTCGACTCGCATGGTTCCGTTGCAACCGCCCTCGACCTCGGCCGAAGTTGGTTCACACAAAACAGCGAACGAGGCATCAAGGAGTTCTGGATGATTCTTTGCCAGACGACCAAGACCGTTTTTACTCGCTTCCACCTCTTCGTGGTCATAAAAAATGTATGTGACATCTGATCTTGGCTCAGTGATGGTTGCAGCTAGCTTTAGCTGAACGGCCACTCCGGCCTTCATGTCAACGGTGCCACGACCATAGAGAACCTGCTCGCGCTCCATTGACAGCATCTGCACCGGCAGGTTTCCAGCCACTGGCACGGTATCGATGTGTCCGGCAATCACAACCCTTGATGGGCGACCCAGGTTGGTTCGGGCAACAATTGCATCGCCGTCGCGAATCACCTCTAGATGTGCATATTTTCTTAGGGCCGCTTCGATGGCGTTTGCCAGGGCGGTCTCGTTGCCAGAGACAGACTCGACATCGCAAATATCGCGGGTAAGTTCAACGACATCCGCTTCTAGATTCAATAGGTCTCCGGCCATAAAACGAGCCTAACTTGTAACCTTGTATCCATGACGTTTTTAGAGAGCAATGCCTGGGGCCACGGCCTCGCCACAATCGCAGCCGACGGCACCGTTTTGGATGTTTTGTACCCAAACCCACAGCTTGGCGATGCCCCAAAAACTGACGCCCTTTGGGTTGTTCCAAAGCAACTTGACGCCATGGTTGGCACCGATGAACGCCGCCGCGTAAGCACCCAGGTTGTGCGTACCGAGGTAGATCTGACCGCACCGGTTTCATCAACTGCCGATGCCTACCTGCGCTTGCACTTGCTTTCACACCTTTTGGTGAAGCCAAACACCATCAATCTTGAAGGCCTAATTCCAAACCTGCCAATTGTGGCTTTCACCAATGTTGGTCCAGTTGCAATTGATGAACTTGATGAACTTCGCCCAGCCCTTACCCGCGCGGGAATTAGCGTTTACGCGATTGATAAGTTTCCGAGACTGGTTGATTACGTGACACCTAAGAAGGTTCGCATTGCAGATGCATCACGCGTGCGACTTGGTGCGCACCTATCCCCTGGCACCACAATCATGCACGAGGGTTTTGTGAACTTTAACGCCGGCACACTTGGCACCTCAATGGTTGAGGGACGAATCTCTCAGGGTGTAGTGGTTGGCGACGGTTCAGATATTGGTGGTGGCGCATCAATCATGGGAACCCTGTCTGGTGGCGGCAAAGAGAGAGTTGCAATTGGTGCACGCGCGCTGCTTGGTGCCAACGCCGGAGTTGGAATATCAATTGGAGACGACTCAGTGGTTGAGGCAGGTCTTTACGTAACCGCCGGAACTAAAGTGACCATCATTGACGGCGAAGGTGAGCGCAGCGCTAAGGCCTCAGAGCTTTCGGGGGTTGCAAATCTTTTGTTCCGCAGAAACTCAGTGACTGGCCGAGTTGAAGTTTTGCCGCGCAAGGGCGAAGGCATTGTGCTGAACAGTATTCTGC
>JBDLUH010000027.1:0-13705 GCA_039805425.1 Actinomycetota bacterium | reverse complement strand
GAGCGCAGCGCTAAGGCCTCAGAGCTTTCGGGGGTTGCAAATCTTTTGTTCCGCAGAAACTCAGTGACTGGCCGAGTTGAAGTTTTGCCGCGCAAGGGCGAAGGCATTGTGCTGAACAGTATTCTGCACGGCTAACAACTTTTAGCCGGTGACTGAATCCCACCCTTTTTCTGGTAGCGGGTTAGCACCAAGCATTACCGGCGCTGGGCCCTGAGGCAAAACCACACCGATAACTTTAAACGCTCGCGGAATTGCCGCTTCACTTGGGAATGTTGCCAGCAAAGAGTGATCTTCGCCGCCGCCGATGACCCAATCTGCTTCCTTTGCAGAAATAGCTCGCGCGGCCTCTTCGATTACCGCCTCGAAACCCTGCAGCATTAGCGGATCAATCTGAATTGTCACAGCCGATGCCTTAGCGATTCTTGCGGCATCTTTGGCAAGGCCGTCTGATAAATCAAGCATTGATGTTGCGCCGGCAATTGCTGCGTCTTTACCAGCGGTAATTGGTGGTTTTGGTCGCAACTGTACGTTTACCCAGTCGTCATATGCCGAAATTGCATCGGTGTTGCCGCTTTGCAAAAGCGCAAGGCCTGCGGCTGCCCGGCCTAGTGTTCCGGCAACAGCAACTAAATCACCCACATTGGCGCCAGATCTAAGCACCGGCTCGCGACCCTCTAGGTTTCCGTGTGCGGCAACAGAGATCATTACCTGATTGCTAGCAGCCAAGTCGCCACCAACTACCCCACAGCCTGGAGCAAGCTGCTCGCAGGCATCACGAAGGCCATCGGCAAATGCCTCTAGCCACGAAACTTGGGTGTGACCCGGCGCGGTAAGAGCAACCACCAAAGAGGTTGGCACTGCGCCCATAGCGGCAACGTCGGCGATGTTGCTGGCCACAGCCTTCCAACCAAGATCGAAGCCACTTGACCAATCAAGCCTGAAGTCGTGATCTTCAATCAAAGTGTCTGTAGTCACCACAAATCTGCCGTCTGGGGCCGCAATAACCGCCGAGTCATCGCCCGGGCCAACTATGGCGTACTCAGAACTATTCAGCCTGGCAATGGTGCGCTTTAGACTTTCGTTCTCGCCCAGCGAGTTTATGGTTTCTGAATTTGACACATAACAAAGGTAGCCTGTTGGTGATGAAGATTTCTAAGACTTTTGCAACCTTGGCAACTGCTTTAATGTTGGCAACTTTTTTGAGCGCATGCACCCCAACGGTCAATCTTGAAGCCGCTGCAAACTCCAACGACCCTGGCTGCGCCGAGGTTATTGTTCGATTGCCAGACGAAATTGATGGAAACCAAAAGCGAATCACCAACGCCCAAGCTACGGGTGCCTGGGGTGACCCTTCGGCTGTAATTCTTAGATGTGGGCTAGAGCCAGTTGAGGCAAGCACGTTGTCTTGTGTAAGTGCGGGTGAGATTGACTGGCTGGTAGACGACAGCCAAAAACCAAGCTACAGATTTATCACCTTCGGCAGAAACCCTGCAGTTGAGGTGATTGTTGACTCAACAGCTATTGCCGGTGTTACCGCTTTAGAAACCTTGGCGGGTGCCGTGCAAAACATTGAAGCAAGTAAAAACTGCACTGGCTAAAAACTATTTAAGCAAAGCCAACTCGATAAGCTCATCGATCAGTTTTGGATACTCAATTCCGGTTGCCTGCCAAAGTGACGGAAACATCGAAAGTGGTGTGAACCCTGGCATGGTATTTATTTCGTTGATTAGAAAACCATTTTTAGTCAAAAAGAAATCAGCTCTGGCAAGACCTTCACACCCCAGAGCATTAAATGCCTTGGCTGCAAGAGTTTGCATTTCTTGAAGTTCAGCCGCGCTTAGCTCGGCAGGAATCACCAACTGAACCGAATCTTCGTCTTGGTATTTGGCATCGAAATCGTAAAAGTCGCGACCGGTCACAATAATTTCTCCGGCTACGGAAACCCTTGGTGCGGCGCTACCGCGACCTTGCAAGACAGCGACTTCAACCTCGCGGCCCTCGATACCCGCTTCAACTACCAGTTTGTTGTCTTCTTTGAATGCCGTCTCTACAGCGCTGGCAAAATCAACCATGGTTTTAACTTTGCTGACACCCTTAGATGATCCGGCTCTAGCTGGTTTTACGAATAGCGGCAGCGAACCAAGTTTGCGAACTTTTTCAAGAGCCGATTCAGGGTCGTTCATCCAGTCTTCAAGCGTGATAACTACGTGGGCAGTCGCCGGAACTCCAGCGGCAAGAAACGCATCTTTAGAAAGCTCTTTATCCATTCCGCGTTCGCTAGCCAAGACACCGTTGCCAACATAAGCAACACCAATGTGCTCAAGCTCACGCTGCAGGGTTCCGTCTTCACCGTATGGGCCATGCAAAACTGGAAACACAACGTCAACAATGCCCAAAGATGACCTAGCCCCGTTTGCGTCAGTTGCAAATATTTCACGGGTTCCATTGGTCGCAAAAGCAACTGAGCTGCCATTTGGTTGAACGCTAACTAGATTGCCTTTTCGCAGAGCCCACTTTGAGGCATCATCTTCTCCAAGAATCCACTGTCCGGTTTTTGTAATTCCAACCGGGATCAGATTGTATTTTTCGCGATCAATGGCACCCATAACACCGGCTGCCGTGGCGCATGAAATCTCATGCTCAGAAGATGGGCCGCCAAATAGCAGCGCAACATTAAGTTTTGACACTGCTACTCGCCTACTGGGCCATCGGTTTCATGAGTTAGGTGCGGAGCAATATCCTTGGGATTCATTTTTCCCTCGAGCACAAGTTGCACCTGTTCAACAATTGGCATGCTTACATCTTTAGCGGCTGCCAACTGCAAAATTGGAGCCACCGATGAAAGACCTTCGGCAGTCTGCGACATGCGGCGCTGAACCTCACGAAGTGTGTAGCCTTTGCCAAGCATTTCACCGGCTTTGTGATTTCTAGAAAGTGGAGATTCAGAGGTGGCAATCAAATCACCAAGACCGGCTAGGCCAACCATGGTTTTCTTCTTCGCACCGTAAGCAACCGCAAATCTAGTTAGCTCGGCAAGCCCTCGAGTCATAATTGATGCCTTAGTGTTTTCGCCGTAGCCAACACCATTCACGATTCCAATTGCAACTGCAATAAGATTCTTCAAAATTCCACCAAATTCAGTTCCAATTACATCTTTGTTGGTGAAAGTAGTGAAGTACTCGTTGCTGGCCGCCTGAGCAACAGCCTGACGTGTTTCTTTGTTAATGCTTGAAGCAACAGATGCGGTTGGTTGACCGGCTGCAATCTCAAGTGAAAGGTTTGGGCCAGAAACTACGGCAATTTTCTCTGGGTCAATTCCAGCAACAGCCGCAATTACCTCGCTCATGCGAAGCCCAGTATCTTTTTCTACGCCCTTCATAAGACTCACGATGATGGCATCTTTTGGAAGCAGCGGCCCCCAGATTTCTAAGTTTGCGCGAAGAGTTTGTGATGGCACAGAAAGATAAACCTGTTCGGCACCTTGAAGCACCTCAGCAACCTCTGTTGATGCCTTTAGTGAAGTCGGCAAAACAATTCCCGGCAGGTAATCACCGTTTCGGTGATCGGTGTTTATTTCTTCGGCGATATCTTCACGACGCGCCCAAAGAGTTACATCATTTTCTGGATTATCAGCCAGAACTTTTGCAAAGGTAGTTCCCCAGCTACCAGCACCCATTACTGCAATCTTGGTCACTGTTTCTTGCCTGCCTTCTTGAAGTTGCCGCTTGTTGTTTGACCTGCCTTGAGAGGATCCCAAAGTTCAGCTGGAGCCTCTTCACCGCGAAGCTCGGCAACCAACTGGGTAATAGTCTGCATCACTAAAGCAGTTGCATCGTTTAACTCAGCTGGATTTAATTGCTTTTTGCGATAGTTATTTAGGTCAATTTCATCGCCAACCAAAATTGTTACTGGCTTCCAGAAGCCTGGGCGAAACTTGGCACCGTACTGTGGCAAAATTTGCTCGCTGCCCCACTGGCCAATTGGGTAGACCGGAACACCAGTTTCTAGAGCCAAACGAATGGCACCCGATTTGCCGCGCATTGGCCACAGGTCTGGGTTCCTAGTTAGGGTTCCCTCGGGGAATATTGCAATTGAGTGACCGGCATCAAGGTAGGAGTGCGCAGCTTTTAGCGGAGCATCGTTACGGTGTCCGGAACGATAGACAGGTATTTGCCCTGCGGCCAATAAAATTGGGCCAAGCACGGGAATCCTAAACAGGCCCTCTTTCGCCAAGAAATGTGGTGCCCGCTTTAGTTTTACGTAAACAAAGTAGGCAACTGCAAGGGCATCTACGTTTGTAACGTGATTGCCAACCAAAATATAAGGGCCCTTTTTAGGCAGCTTCTCTGCCCCAATCGGATCAACCCTAAACAGCAGGCGCACCAGTGGAATTAAGACGCTGGCGACCAAAGCTAGAACGAAGTGGCGTTCCGAAGATTTGATCTTCGGCATTGGTAATTCTTTTTTTGGCTTGGCCATGAAATTACTCGCTGTAGCTGAAATCTGCGCCGAGGTCAGTTAGCTTCTGCAAGAAGTGTTCATAACCACGAGAGATCAACTGCACGTTGGTAACGTTTGAGGTTCCCTTTGCCGCTAGGGCTGCAACCATGTGGCTAAAGCCACCTCGCAGGTCTGGAACTCTAATGTCAGCTGCGTGCAACTCTGTTGGGCCAGAGATAACCGCAGAGTGATTAAAGTTGCGTTGACCAAAACGGCAGGCTGTGCCACCAAGGCATTCACGATAAATTTGAATCTGAGCACCCATTTGAACAAGTGCATCGGTGAAACCAAAACGGTTTTCATAAACTGTCTCGTGAATAATTGACAACCCCTTGGCCTGAGTAAGCGCAACCACAAGCGGCTGCTGCCAGTCAGTCATGAAACCTGGGTGCACATCTGTTTCAAGCACTACCGGCTTAAGGTCGCCGCCTGGGTGATAGAAACGAATTCCATCATCTTCAATTTCAAATGCGCCACCAACCTTGCGAAACACGTTCAAGAAGGTTGTCATTTCTTGCTGACGAGCACCGCCAACAAAAATGTCACCGTTGGTAGCCAACGCTGCACAGGCCCAAGATGCCGCTTCGTTGCGATCAAAAAGAGCACGGTGGTTATAACCGGAAAGTTCTTTAACTCCCTCAATGCGAATCACGCGATCGGTATCTACCGAGATAATTGCGCCCATCTTTTGCAAGATTGCAATTAGGTCCATAATTTCTGGCTCAATTGCCGCACCGGTAAGTTCCGTAAGACCCTCGGCACGAGTTGCGGTTAGCAGCACCTGCTCTGTTGCTCCAACCGATGGGTAAGGCAATGAAATCTTTGCTCCCTTTAGGCCCTTTGGAGCAGAAAGCCGGGTTCCATTTTCTAACTCTTCAATTACTGCACCAAAGTTGCGCAGCACCTCAAAGTGGTAATCGATTGGTCTGTCGCCAATATGACAGCCGCCAAGACCAGGAATGAACGCTTCACCTAAGCGGTGCAGCAGCGGTCCACAAAAAAGAATTGGAATTCTTGAAGATCCAGCATGGGCGTCGATATCAATCATGCGCGCCGATGCAACATTGCTTGGGTCAAGTGACATTACGCCATCAGAGCTGTGTTCGATTTTCACACCGTGCAGCTGAAGCAAGCGAGAGACAATTTCAACATCACTGATGAAAGGTACGTCTTTTAGAACGCTTGGGCCCTCTCCAAGAAGCGCAGCAACCATTGCCTTAGTGACTAGGTTTTTTGCGCCCTTTAGATCTACTCGCCCTTTTAGCGGCTTGCCCCCGGTGACTGTGATCTGACTCATGGTTAGTTCCTAGCCGGTAGCGTTTTTGGCATCCAAGCACCGCGCTTGGCCTCGAAATCTGTGATGGCCTGCTCGTCGCGAAGAGTAAGACCAATGTCGTCTAGACCTTCAAGCAAACGCCACTTGGTGTACTCATCAATTTCGAAGTGCACAACTAAATCGCCAATGCTTGCGGTTTGTTCAACCAAATTCACGGTAATTGAGGAACCGGGGTTTGCCTCAATGGCTGCCCAAAGTTTTTCTGTGTCTTGCTCTGTAATCACTCCGGTGACTAGACCCTGTTTACCCGAGTTGCCACGGAAGATGTCGGCAAATTTGCTGGCAAAAACAGCTTTGAAACCGTAATCACGAAGCGCCCAAACCGCGTGCTCTCGCGATGAACCGGTTCCAAAATCTGGGCCAGCAACCAGCACCTGGCCATGCTTATAAG
This sequence comes from Actinomycetota bacterium, assembly GCA_039805425.1. Classification (GTDB taxonomy): domain Bacteria; phylum Actinomycetota; class Actinomycetes; order Actinomycetales; family Microbacteriaceae; genus Rhodoluna. Next base: position 7,478 of record JBDLUH010000027.1, on the reverse strand, counting down.
GCTCTTGGTTTAGAACGAATTCAGGATCATTGCGCCATGCCGAGAACAGTGCGTCCTCGAATCCGGTCTTTGTGATGCGCTTCAAATAAACCGCTGGAATGATTTGATCTGTATCTACATTTGATCGGCGTAGCGGCACGGCAACGCCAGTAAAGATTTCAAACTTTTCCATTAGTTTGCCTGCCCTTCTAGCAAGTCGGCAGGTGAAGAAAGAGTTCCGCGAATTGCAGTTGCTGCTGCAACAAGTGGTGAAACCAAGTGCGTGCGTGCACCCTTACCTTGGCGGCCCTCAAAGTTTCGGTTAGAGGTAGAAGCTGCGCGCTCCCCCGGTGCCAGCTGATCTGGGTTCATACCAAGACACATTGAGCAACCGGCAAACCGCCATTCGGCCCCAAAGTCTTTAAAAATTTTGTCAAGGCCTTCTGACTCGGCTTGCAAACGAACTCGCGCAGAACCTGGCACAACCATAAAACGAAGTCCATCGGCTTTTTGCTTGCCCTCAATAACGGCTGCGGCTGCGCGAAGGTCTTCGATACGAGAGTTGGTGCATGAACCAAGGAACACGGTGTCAACGCGAATGTCTTTCATTTTGGTTCCAGGTTTTAGATCCATGTATTCAAGCGCGCGCTCGGCAGCAGCCTTTTCATTTGGATCAGAAATATCTGCAGGGTTAGGAACCGAATCCAAAAGGCTCACACCTTGGCCAGGGTTTGTTCCCCAGGTTACAAACGGGTCTAGTGTGTTTGCGTCAAGAGACACTTCGGCGTCAAACTTGGCGCCTTCATCGGTTGGTAGTGTCTTCCAGTATTCAACTGCGGCATCCCAATCGGCACCTTCCGGTGCATGCGGGCGACCCTTTAGATAATCAAAAGTGATTTGATCTGGTGCAACCATGCCGGCGCGGGCACCTGCCTCAATTGACATGTTGCAAATTGTCATTCGCGCTTCCATTGAAAGCGAACGAATTGCAGAACCCCGATACTCAAGCACGTATCCCTGACCACCGCCGGTTCCGATTTTTGCAATCACCGCAAGAATGATGTCTTTGGCAGTTACACCTGGGCGAAGTGTGCCCTCAACGTTGATTGCCATGGTCTTGAACTTCTTCAAAGGAAGAGTTTGGGTTGCCAGCACGTGCTCAACTTCGCTGGTACCAATGCCCATGGCGAGCGCGCCAAATGCACCGTGAGTTGAAGTGTGTGAGTCACCGCAAACAACCGTGATGCCAGGCATGGTTAATCCAAGCTGCGGGCCAACCACGTGCACGATTCCCTGTTCAGCATCGCCAAGTGAGTGTATGCGAATACCAAATTCCTTGGCATTATTGCGCAGAGCTTCAATTTGGGTGCGGCTGGTTGGGTCTGCGATTGGTTTATCGATGTCCCAGGTTGGGGTGTTGTGGTCTTCTGTAGCAATAGTTAGGTCTGGGCGGCGAACCGGACGGCCGGCAAGGCGCAAACCATCAAAAGCCTGTGGGCTGGTTACCTCGTGCACCAAGTGCAGGTCAATGTAAAGCAGGTCTGGGGTGCCATTTTCACCCTTGGCGACCAAGTGGTCGTTCCAAACCTTTTCAGCCAAAGTAAGCGGCTTTTTTGTCATTTACACACCTCAAAATGATAGAACTCCAAGTTTACCTTTAGGCTGGCGAGGTGGATGAGAAACAGATTAATTTTCTACAGCGTAAGACTGTAAGGGTTCTGACCAGCGGACAGATTTTGGGCGGTTTTGCCCTGGGATCCACGCTATCTATTGGCTCACTGCTGGCAGCCGACCTGTCGGGCAGTGGCGCTTGGGCCGGCGCTGCCGCCACCTTTAGCACCCTTGGCGCCGCAGCCTGGGCCATGCCAATGGCCAGGCTTGCAAATGCCCGTGGTCGCCGAGTTGGGCTAGCTACCGGTGCCGGTTTAGCAATTTTGGGGGCAATCCTGGTGATTACAGCCGCCGCCATCCACTTCTTTCCGCTACTTCTGCTGGCCTTGTTCCTTTTGGGTGGCGGTTCCGCTGCCGGATTGCAGGCCAGGTTTGCTGCCGTTGACCTATCTGGTTCAAGTTCGCGCTCTACCGGTAGAGACCTAGCCACCGTGGTGTGGGCAACCACTATCGGTGCCGTTATTGGTCCTAATCTTTTTGGACCGGGCGAATTTGTGGGCGGCCTGATTGGTTTGCCGACCATGACGGGGCCATTTCTATTCACCATTGCGGCGCAGCTTTCAGCAACCACGGTGTTTTGGTTTGGTTTGAGGCCTGATCCGCTGTTGGTGGCCAAAGAGTTAGACAGCGCAAAGGGTGGGCTAAAGCCAAAGACCTCGTTCAAGAGTGCAATATCCACGCTACGTAAGTATCCGGTGGCGGCGTTTGCGGTTTCATCTATTGCCCTAAGCCACATGGTGATGGTGGCAGTAATGTCTATGACTCCGCTGCACATGCACCACATGGGCTACGACCTAGTAGTTGTTGGATTCACCATAAGTCTGCACATCGCCGGAATGTACGCCTTCTCGCCAATTTTTGGTTGGCTCAGTGATCGCTTTGGCAAAGTACGAATTGTGCTTCTTGGACAGGTGATTTACGTTTTTGCTTTGGCGTTCGCTGGTTTTGGGCAACACGATCGCACGCTGGTCACGATTGGATTGTTTTTGCTAGGGCTGGGCTGGTCGGCGGCAACCGTTTCAGCTTCGGCGCTGTTGGCCAAAACCCTGCCTGGCAACGAAAAAACCAACGTGCAAGGGCTTAGCGACACCTCGATGAACCTTGCGGGGGCACTTGGCGGCGGATTCTCTGGCGCAATAATGGCCAACGTAGCTTTTCTTGGACTAAACGCTGCAGCATTTATACCGGTGGCAGCAATTGTGATTTTCAGCGCCGTAACACACCTAAAGCGGGAGCGCCCAAACTCAGTTAAATAAAACTCCCTCCCGAGAGCAAGTCATCGAGAGGGAGATTCGTGATCCCAACGGGATTTGAACCCGTGCTGCCGCCGTGAGAGGGCGGTGTCCTAGGCCGCTAAACGATGGGACCGTTAGAGCAACCTGTCTATTCTGCCACAGAAGCCGTGCGTGCGCTAGTTGCGTAAACCCTGAGCGCACCGGGGGCAATTTGGGCTGTAACAGGAGCCTGACCAACCGGCTCACCATCAGAAAATGCAGGAATTTTAATCTGCGGGGTCAAGGATATTTTTTTGGCGCGGATGAATTCAACTGCAGAATGCGATACGTGATCACCGGTATAAACGCGCGGGAAAACTTTGATAAGTTCCCATCTTGAAATTTTATTCACGATAAAAATATCGAGAAAACCGTCATCGATTTTTGCGCCAGGCGCCACCTTCATTCCCCCACCAAAAAAAGGAGAATTGGCAACTGAACAAAGCATCGCTTCAAAATTTTTCTCAACGCCGTCAATTTCTGCACGGTAGACAATTGGTTTAAATGAGGCAAGCTCTGCGATCATGGCTAGCTTGTAGCGGTTTGGCCCTTTGGGCCACTTCCAAGAATTGGCTCGCTGGTTTACCAGGGCAACAAAATCGACTGACAAACTTCCAAAGTAATAAAAATCTCCGGTAGAGCTTTTGGCTTTCACTAAATCAACAATTCTTGGTTGACGCAGATTATTCAACACCACCCGCGCCCCAGCAATTGCGTCACCAATGGGCAAACCTAAAGATCTGGCGGCATCGTTTCCCGTGCCGGCTGCAATTATGCCAAGCGGAATTCCTGATTCTGCGCACAGATTTACCCCAAGATGGGCCATTCCGTCTCCGCCAACTACCACCAAACCATCTAGCAGCTGATCGGCGATTGCCGCTCTGGCGATTCGTTCACTTTCTGCCATTGAGTTGCCAGTGAGGTTTAGCACCTCGCTCTCACGTTGCAATTCTGTGATGGCTTGTTGCCCCTCAATGCGACCCGCTCCATTACCAGCTGCCGGATTAATGATTACGCCCAGACGTTTCATAGTGAGCTAAGAATTATTGCAAGGGCGCCCATCAATACCAGAGCGGCACCAGAAATTAGGAACAATTTTTGTCTTGACTGAGACTTGACCCTCTTGGAAAGCAAAATGGTTTGCAACACAACCTTGGTACCACTTGTTTTAAGGTGCAAACCGGCAGCTGTAGAGCTATTAAACCCGTCTGAGTCAATGGCAATTCCAACATGAGACTCTGATAGCGCCATGCCGTCTAAATCTAGGCGACCAACCACCGCAACTTTTGAGCCGTCAGTTTTTAGCTTTCGCACCACATCAACTTTGCGACTAGGAACAATTTCGGCATACACCTCTGCAATTCGCAGTTGGTCGGCAAAGTGTTGCGCCACACCGGTGGCATCGCCAGTAACCATTGCAACGCGAATCTTGTTGGCGTGAAATTGATTCACCATCTCAATAGCCTCAGGAAGAACCGATTCGCTGAGTTCAATCATGCCCAGCAGTTGAGAGTTTTGTACTACATAAACAACAGAGTTGCCAATCTGATTTGCAGCATCTGATCTAACTAAGTCATCAACATAGATGGGAATATTTCTACTGGTGAGCAATCCCGGACCGCCAACCATGATGGTTTCCCCATCAAGTACGCCCGCAATTCCAAGCCCAGGAATGGCTCTTGCGTCAAGCACGTTTGGTAGCTCTAAGTTTTGACGCTTGGCCTCTTCAACAATAGAAATGGCAATTGGGTGTTCCGAACTTGCTTCTACCCCAGCGGCTAAAGCCAGCAAGTCGCTTTGAGTCATTAGCGGCGAACTATAGGCAAGCCGCGACTTCACCACGCGCCTTATTGGTGCAGTTAGGGTGCCAGCCTTATTGAAAAGCACAACATCTACATCTGCAGCCAAAATAAATTGGGCGGGGTCGGTAATTGTCAGGCCAATTTGGGTAGCCCTAGCAAGGGTGCTTGACCCAATCTTGATTTGTTCGTTCCCCACACCAAAATCTTAAGGCACAAAGTTAAGGCAGAATGAAGGAATGCAGATCACCAAGCTTGAACATGCCTGTTTAGTGCTAGAACAAGGCAACCAGCGAATCATCGTAGACCCTGGTTCATTCACTAGATCTGTAGCCGACTACACCAATGTGGTTGCAGTGGTAATAACCCATATGCACGACGACCACTGTAGCGAAGCGCACCTAAATGAGATCTTGAGCAATAACCCAGAAGTAGCAATTTACGGAACCGATGAAGTCTGCAAAAGACTCGCCGGCTATAAAACAGTGGCCGTGCACCACGGCGACTTCTACACCCACGGAGAATTTACTCTTGAATTCTTTGGAGATATGCACGCAGAGATTCACAGCTCAATTCCCCTAATTCAAAATTGCGCAGTTATGGTAAACGACAAGCTGTACTACCCCGGCGACAGCTACACGCAACCAGATCGCGCCGTTGAGCTACTGGCTTGCCCTACTTCGGCTCCTTGGCTGAAGATTGGTGACGTTATGGATTTTGTTTCAGCCATCAAGCCGGCAAAAACCTTTGCCACTCACAACATTCACCTAAGTGAAACAGGGCATGATCTTAATAATGGTCGAGTCAAGATGGTTGCCGAAGCTGGTGGCGGCAAGTTTGACTATCTAACCCCGGGTCAGAGCATTCAGCTCTAAGGCGTTCAACTAGCCAAGCGCAACAATGACCGCGCAGACCAGAGAAAGCAGCAAAACAGGAACCCACATTTGGCGTTCTTTCTTGCTGCGCGAAATTGAATTCATCAACAGACCAATTGCAGTGAAAGCAACCAGACTCCAGTTTGCAATTAGGTTGAGGTTAGCTGGCAACAGGGTCTCTAGAGCTCCGGTCTGAGCCAGATAGTGACCGGCGATCGCTAGATTCACGATCATGCTGATTGCTGCTCCTAAGCGAAGCTTCATTGGCAGTCGGCCAACATATTGCCCGCCCATTGTGTACTCGCCCATGGGTGCACCCAAAGTTAGCGCCAGCTGAAAAAGGGCAACGCACAATTGCACAACAACTAGTACGTAGGCAGCAGCAATCATGTTCAAATTCTCCACTTAAATAGAAAAACAGCCGACTCTTCGACTGTTTTGTAGTTTTTCAAAAGCTGGGGTACCTGGACTCGAACCAAGAACAAAGGTACCAGAAACCTCCGTGTTGCCAATTACACCATACCCCAAGGTACATTCGAGCCTGTGGGCTCGACTTTCAATCTTACCCTTGCTAGACGGTGCGAGCAAACGCCTCTAGGCGCGCAATTGTCTCGGCTTTACCAAGGATTTCCATTGATTCAAACAGCGGCGGAGAAATTCTACGACCAGATATTCCGGTTCGTAGCGGCCCAAAAGCAAAACGTGGCTTTAGACCAAGCAATTCAATTAGTGCATGATTCAATGCGGCTTGAACAGGTTGGGTCTTGAAGTCTGATTCATCAATAGCGGTGATTGCATCGATAGCAGCTGCCAAAACCTCACCCACGTTTTCAGGCATGCCCTCAAGTGCATCTTGAGCGATGGTGATTTTGTCGGCCGTGGTGAACAAGAAACTCAATAGCTCTGGTGCCTCACTAAGCACAGTCAGGCGCTCTTGAATCAAAGGTGCAGCCGCATCCAGAATTGCTGATTCTGCTGCGGTTATTGTGGCACCAATAATTCCTGCACTTTGCAGGTAAGGCATCAAACGCTGCTTGAAGTCATCGATGTTCAACAAGCGAATGTGGGCCGCATTGATTGCGTCGGCTTTTTTCTGGTCAAACCTTGCCGGGTTTGGATTTACATTCACTACGTCAAATGCCGCGGCCAGTTCATCCATGGTGAAGATGTCTTGGTCTGCACTTAGACCCCAACCAAGCAAAGCCAAGTAGTTCAAAAGACCTTCTGGAATGAAACCACGATCGCGGTGGTGAAAAAGGTTTGCCTGTGGGTCACGCTTTGAAAGTTTTTTGTTTCCGTCCCCCATCACATATGGCAGGTGCCCAAACTGAGGAATGAACTGAGTAATTCCGGCCTCATACATTGCGTTATAAAGAGCAATTTGTCGAGGGGTTGATGAAAGAAGATCTTCGCCTCGAAGAACGTGAGTTACACCCATAAGAGCGTCGTCAACCGGATTCACCAAAGTGTAAAGCGGCTGACCATTTGGCCGCACGACCACAAAATCTGGAAACGATCCCGCCGGAAAAGTTATTTCTCCGCGAACTAGGTCGTTGAAGGTGATGTCTACCTGTGGAACACGTAGACGAAGAGCTGGGCTTCTGCCTTCTGCCCGATAAGCAGAACGTTGCTCTTCTGTTGACTCTCGTTCTGAATTGTCGTAACCAAGCTGAACTGCGCGGCCAGCAGCCTTATTGCGCTCGTCAATCTCTTCGCCGGTTAGATAGCTCTCGTAGATGTGGCCAGATGCCTTTAGTTTTTCAATTACTTCTTGATAAATGTGACCGCGTTCACTTTGACGGTAAGGAGCAGCAGGACCGCCAACATTCACGCCTTCATCCCAGTTCAAACCCAACCAACCAAGCGCATCAAGAATTTGA
>JBDLUH010000026.1:0-13776 GCA_039805425.1 Actinomycetota bacterium | reverse complement strand
ATGGAATGACCAAAACTGGCTTGCCAAACGCAGCAAGCGCGATGCCCTGAAGTCTCCGATGTCAATCTACGAGCTGCACGCCGGCTCCTGGAAACTTGACCTCAACTATAGAACCCTTGCAGATGAGTTGATTCCGTACATTCAGCGTATGGGCTTTACTCACGTTGAATTTATGCCGCTTGCAGAGCACCCCTATGCCCCTTCATGGGGCTATCAGGTAACTGGTTACTACGCACCAACATCTAGATTTGGAACTGCCGACGATCTTAAATACCTGATTGATCAATTGCACGCTGCAGATATCGGGGTAATTGTTGACTGGGTTCCAGCGCACTTTCCTAAAGACGAATGGGCACTGGGAAGATTCGACGGCGAAGCTTTATACGAGCACCACGATGCGCGGCGCGGCGAACACCCAGACTGGGGAACTTACATCTTTGACTTTGGCAGAAATGAAGTAAAGAACTTTCTAGTTGCCAATGCACTCTATTGGCTTGAAGAATTCCACGTTGATGCGCTCCGCGTAGATGCTGTTGCCTCAATGCTTTACCTTGACTACTCTCGCGAAGGCGACAACTGGTTGCCAAACGAATTTGGGGGGCGTGAGAACCTTGACGCAATCAAGTTCATGCAAGAAACCAACGCCACCGCGTATCGTCGCAATCCAGGAATCATGATGATTGCCGAGGAATCCACCAGCTGGGGTGGCGTAAGCGCCCCAACAGACGGTGGCGGCCTTGGCTACGGTTTCAAGTGGAACATGGGCTGGATGAATGACACTTTGCAATACATTCAAAAAGACCCCGCTTATCGCAAATATCACCACGGTGAATTAACTTTTTCAATGCTCTACGCATATGACGAAAAATTCATTCTGCCCATCAGCCACGATGAAGTCGTGCACGGTAAAGGTTCTTTACTTAGCAAAATGCCTGGCGACCGCTGGCAGCAATTAGCTAACGTTCGCGCATACCTAGCGTTCATGTGGGCGCACCCAGGCAAACAGCTGCTATTTATGGGTTCTGAATTTGGCCAGCAGTCCGAGTGGTCACAAGAACGCGGGCTTGAATGGTGGATTCTTGACCAACCAAGCCATCAGGGTCTGCAAAATCTGGTGGCAACCTTGAACCGCCTTTATGTTGAGAACTCAGCAATGTGGCAATTAGATCACGATCAACGGGGATTCGTTTGGATAGATGGCGGAAACTCTGATGCCAATCTGCTTACATTCTTGAGATACGACGAAGATGGCTCCCCTATTGCTGTGGTGATAAATTTTGCTGGTCACCCTCACCACGACTTTAAATTGGGTTTGCCCAAGCCCGGCAAATGGACAGAAATTTTGAACACCGATGCTGTTGAGTTTGGTGGCTCCGGTGTTGGCAACTTTGGATCAATCAACGCAAATTCTGATGGATCTCATGGGCAGCCGCACTCCGCGATTATTTCAATTCCGCCGCTTGGTGCAGTTTGGTTCAAACCGCTTCAGTAAAGTAGCGCTGCTAACGCTTTTCTGGCTTGAACCAACTCAGGCAGCTCAGGCGGGGCAACCAAAAACAGTTCCAGCAGGTGCTTGCGAAGTTTCTCACGCTCATCTTTATCGGCATTTGAAAAGCGGGTCAAAATAGTTTGAAAACCCTCGCCCATGTGACCAACAGCAACACACGCATCTGCTTTCTTTATAGTTGATTCATAGTCTGAAGGCGCTGAACTTAATACTGATTCAAAATCAAGATCTTTGGTTCTGACGAGCAACTTTGATTGCGCCAAACCGGCTACTGCAACGGCATCTGCAGGATTCTCTTTTAGAGCGGCTTCGTATGCAGCCACTGCCGCTGGATAATCACCGGAGTCAATCGCGGCAAAAGCCTCTTTGTGCTTGCCTGCCAGTTCCGGAATCTCCGATCTTGAAAACTCTTCGGAAACATCAAGAGTTGCGGCAACTCCATTTTCAGCAGCAACCTGAAGCAATCTATCCAAGACGGTTGTAATGGTCTCTGCAGTCTGGTCACCTTCAAATAAAGGTATTGGCTGCCCTTTAATCATGGCGATGACGCTTGGAACTTCTTTGACCCCAAAAGCTTGGGCCACAGTCAAGGCAGTTTCTGTATTTACCCTCAGTAAAAACATCTTTCCCTGCAGAGCCCGCACGGCCCCCTCAAGCTTGCTGCTCAACTGCAAGCTCAGTTCTAGGTCTAAGGCAAAGAAGTCAATCAGAACGGGAACGGCTTGGCTAATTGTGACAAAGTTTTTGATGTTTGCCTCGGTGCCCAGTGCAACAAGATCAGGCACTTTACTAGCCGGAACATCAGCAGAATCGAAGGGTTTTGCAGCTTGCGCAACCGGATCTGGCTTTCTAAGTCCGGATAGATCTACTGCTCCAGAAAGATTTGCTCGTGATAAAAAATCAGACACCCCTACAGGCTCCTAACGCTGATTAGCCCCTGAGAAACTCCAAGCAACCTGATGCGCTCAGTATCGCTTAGTGCCGGAACATAGAACAACAACATGTCGCCGTAGATACTTTTTACACCGCGTGTTGAGCCATCAGCGCCCAGCATGATTTTTTCCTGTCCAGATACCGCAACAGCAGAGCCGCGTTTTTTTGGCTTGATCTTGTAGGTATCTGTCATATAAATAGCTACCAAAGCACCTGCAGTACTGGTGGCAAGTGAAATTACGTTCTTTTCACCCAGCGAGTGGCTGAAGGTAATTCTTCCCGTAGTCAAATTGGCCACCTGAGACTTTTGACTTTCAGAAACTTGTTTATAAAACTCGTCTTTCTGAATATCAAAAAGGCCAGAACTTAAACTTGCGGCGCCATTATTCAATAGGTCTCCATAGCCAGAGACAATATCTTTAGGCGCTAATTTCAAGAAAAGCGAGTCATCTTCTACAGGAATAGCACCTGTTTCCGCGGCTGGAACCTCTGGAATCTTTGCTCCCGGCATAAGTCTTATGTTGTACCAAAGCAAATACTGACTTCGTGGGGTTTGCTGTTGCATCACCAACATCTGAGGCAAGGCGTCGTCACCAGCTTCATCGGTTACAACCATCAACGTCCGCGGCCAGGCATCAGTAGCTGCAGGCAAGCTAAATGAAACTGGGCTGGCAACAATTTTAGGAAGCGCAGCAATTTTGGTTGATCTGGTTCTTAGAAGGTAGTGTGCTGTTCGTTGCTCCAGTGCAGGACCGGTGAATCTAGAAACCAGCACTTTCTTGTCTGAGGTCAGATCAGCATCTGCCGCAACTTGTTGAACTTCAAGCAAGATTTTTTTGATTTGATTGCCAACCAGAGCTACCGGCGCCACAGTTACGGCACTTGCCGAAGGAGAAGGGCTTGCAGTTGTTGCTTGCTGATTTGAACAACCTGCCGATGTAAGCAGAATTGACACCGCAACTGGAATTGCTATAAATGCCCTGCGAGCAGACCTTCGACCGCGAACTGGAGCGTTAGCTTTGTTTCGCTTTACCTTATAACGTGGCGGTTTTGGTGGGGTTGGGGTTCTGCGTCTTGGCCCTCGTGATTTACGCAGGTGTTGATAAGCGAGAAAATTCATCACAAACGCTGCGATTAGAAATGCACCCCCCACAATAAGGGCAATGTTTGAGAGCGTCAGATCATGTGGAATTGGCCAAACAATTTTCAAGTCTGTGGGCACCGGCCTAACCCCGTCACTTGCAACAAGAACTGCTCCCTGCTCAACAGGTGATGCCTTTATCCGGGCAAGCCCCTCTACGGTGACCTCTGATCGCCAAAGGTCAGATCCAATTGGGCTGTCTAGGTTCTCAGAACCTTCAACACCCAATTGCACCAGGTTCTTACCCTTTTCGTCGAATTGCACCTTGGAATATCCAGTAGTTCCAATCCAGGCCAAAATGTCAGACTCCCTGCCTGACGCCAAAAAGGCTGTCTTGGCCCCATTCGAATAAATGGTTGGGGTTCCCGGATGTTTCGTTAGAACCTCATTAGGAACAAGCAAAAGTGACTTAGAAGACTCAATTTCAAGTTGCTCAGAGAATTGTGCTGGTGGGGCCCATATTGTGCGTTCTGCCACACCAAGTAACAAGCCAACCAGTGAGATCAGGAATAACGCGGCAGCAATCAAGAAGCGCATGCGATATCCAATCAGGGTAAACTTGGGCTTGGCAGGATTGCCTTCATTATTCTAACCAAGTGCCTAGGAGCCCCGTTTTGTCAGGCGAAGAGACCCAGTTTCCCGTAGTCATGCGTGGCTACGAGCGTGGCGCTGTTGACGACGCAATTCTTGACCTACGCAAAGAATTAATGCACCTTTCGGCCCAGAATGCCCAAATAGCCAATGAGCTAAAAACAGCGCAAACCCAGCTTTTGGAAGCCAAAACAGCTCTATCTGAGGCCGCGGACCCTACTTATTCAGGGGTCGGAGCCAGAGCAGCGCTAATTTTGAGCACAGCTGAAGATCAGGCCCAAAACCTAACTCAGGATGCTCAAAGAGAGATCGAGCGCCAGCGTAGAATTCTGACCGAAGAAATCGACAATCTACGCGGTGAAGCTAAGGGTTACTATGATTCCCTAGTCGCAGAGGCTCAGCGCCGCGCTGACCGCATCTTGGTTGCTGCCCGCAGCGATTACGACGACATGCTCTCTCAGGCCCGCTCAGAAGCAACTCGAATCAGCGAAGAATCTATCCGCGAGGCAGGCTCAATTAGAGGTGCAATTTCTACAGAAGTAGCGCGAATGAAGGCAACCGCAAAACGTGAAATTGAGGCTCAAAAAGCAGCTGTAGAGCGTGATTTGGCCGAGCGCAAGTTGATCGCATTTCGTGAAAATTCACGCGGGCTTGATTTTGACTCAGCAAATGCGCTACTCACTGAACAATCACGAATAGATCTTGAATTAGAACTAACTGCACGTCGCCAAGAGGCTGAAGCTGAATACCTTAGAAAACATCAAGAAGCTGTCTCAGCTACTCAGCGCTACCTAGACGATGCAAACGCGCAATTATCTAGCGCATTAACCCGTGCAAATGCCGCTCGACTAGAAGCTGAAACTCTAGAGGCCGCTGCAATTTCTATAAATCAGCAAACCACCGAAGCTGCCAGAAAAAAGGCGGATGCCATAATTTCTGCCGCTGAAGCGGAAGCTCGCAGCGTAAACGCCAAGGCCCAAGAAGAACTAGAGCAACGCTACTCGCGAGCTAAAGATGACCTAGAAAAGATAAAGTCCGAACGTGAATCGGTTGAGGTCTATTTGAGAAACCTTAGAAACGTACTTCAAGGCCAGTCAAATACTGGCCAAAACCTCTAATTTAGGCACCCAAAGCGGTAAGTTTGCTTGTATGCAGGGTAATTTCAGAATCAGCAACGCGTTCCAACTTGGCCTTCTTGGCGGTCTTGGGGTGCTTACAGCCCTTCTAATTGGTGGTGCAGTAACCACTTTGGCAAATGTTATAACCTACGTGGCAGCTGCGATTTTCATTGCCCTGGGCTTAGAGCCAATCGTCACAAAAATCACTTCATTGGGCGTACGTCGCCGATTTGCAATTTTAATTGTGATGGCAGCACTTCTTACCTTAATCGCCATCCTGATTGCCTCTGTATTTCCGACCTTAGCTTCGCAAACCGCAAATTTCTTAAAGACCGCTCCTACAGTTCTTTCGGGATTAACCGAGATTCCCTTGGTAATACAACTCGACAAACAATTCGCAGGCGCAATCTCTGACGCCCTGGTAAACGCTGGAGCATATTTAGGTGATTCAAGCAATTGGCCAAAAATGCTTGGCGGGGTTGTTCAGGTTGGTCTTTCAATTTTCAATGGTTTCTTTGGGGCGCTAATCGTTCTTGTTTTGAGCCTGTATTTCATGGCTTCAATGTCAAGTTTCAAAAAGTGGCTATACAGTTTGGTAGCAGACAGCAGGCGCGAAAAATTCGCAGATATCGCAGAGCAGATTGCGAATTCTGTTGGCCGCTACGTGATGGGTCAAGTATCAATCGGATTCATCCAGTCTGCTTTGGTCTTTATTTTGCTATCTATAACCGGAGTTCCTTTTGCCTTGGTTATTTCTGCGCTTGCATTTCTGCTTGGCCTTATCCCACTAGTAGGAACAATCACGGCAGCTGTAATCGCATCCCTCGTAGCGCTCAGTGTTTCGCCAACTACCGCCATAATTGTGGCTGTCTTCTACATCGTTTACATGCAAATTGAGGCCTACGTCATCTCCCCTCGAATTATGAGCCGAGCGGTAGAGGTTCCTGGTGCGGTGGTAGTTGTAGCGGCATTAGCCGGAGGCGCCTTGCTAGGCGTTCTAGGGGCCTTGGTTGCAATTCCTATCGCGGCATCAATAATCTTGATTATTCGCCAGGTTTTGGTTCCCTACCAGCAGCAAAGGTAGTTAAAGTTTTGGTTGCCAATGATCTGGCAACGGATACGCCGCCGGATTCACGCGCCTAACAATCTCATTCAAAACACGGGTTGTGGCGCCTTCGCCAACCCACAGGTGCTTAGCTCCGTCAACTCCAATTACTTGCATGTGTTGAATTTTGGAAAAACGTTCTTTTGCTTCCCTCGGTTGCAAATAGTCGTCAAGCTCTGGCACGAGAGCAATTAATTCCCTAGAGTTTCCCACCCATTTATCTAGATCAGATTCAGTCGCCCGATGAAGCGGTGGTGACAAAAGTATTGCGCCAACGACTTCTTTGTCATGGCCATATTTCAAAGCCAATTCGGTACCAAAAGACCAACCCACCAACCAGATATTTGGTAAGCCTCTTGATATTGCAAAATTAACAGCTGCCTCAAGGTCATGCTGCTCGGTGACTCCTTCACCAAACGATCCCTGGCTGGTTCCGTGTGGCGATGCAGTGCCTCGAGTGTTGAATCTAAGTACAGCTATGTCTGCAAGTTCAGGCAACCTATTGGATGCCTTGCGATAAATATGCGAATCCATGAAACCACCATGGGTAGGCAGCGGATGCAGGGTCACCAATGTGGCCACTGGTGGTTTACCCACCGGAAGAGCAAGTTCGCCAATTAGTTCAAGCCCATCCGCAGTTACGAGGGTTAGCGCCTCCCTAGTCGATGGAAGCTCAACTGCAGATCTGATTTCTATTGATTCACTCATAGCAGTGGCCCTTGAAATGACTTCCAACATGAATTGTGAAAATGACGTCTGGTGTCGACTCCGCGAACAGAATCCCAAGCCACTATGTGGTTGACGCCCTTGGTGATCTGCAAATGACAATGTGGGCACACCCACGCCTTGTCATCTTCGGCATTTGCGCCAATGCTGGTTTGAGTCGTATAGGAAACGCCGCGCTTGGTTTCTTCTCTACGAATTCCCATTCGAAGAGTAGTTAAGTCCAACTCCACGTGTTCCGTTGCACGCTGACCGCGCTTAGGGCGGTTATTTCGCGGCATTAGTACCAGCCAAGCTTGTCTGAGTGTGCCAGCGCCCCACATGGCGAACCATAGCGACCCTTAATGTACTTAACTCCCCAGCGAATCTGTGTTTCAGGGTTTGTGAGGTAGTCAGGACCTTCAGTGGCCATCTTCGTTGCTGGCAAAGACTGAGGAATACCGTAAGCGCCTGAAGATTTATTTCTGGCAGTGTGTCGCCAGTTAGATTCGCGATTCCAAAGCTTCACTAAGCATGAATACTGGTCTTCGCCGAAGCCCATTGACTCAAGCAACCCAAAAGCATAGGCCTTTGCAGTGCCAGGGTCTGGAACTCCAGCTTCCTCAACGAACATCGCTGCCGCGTCGTCACCGGTAACAATGTTGAAGCCGCCTCGCGAGTATGAGATTTTCTGAGTGCTTGAATAACCGTAGGTCTGCTCTAGAGTTGCAGCGTCTAGATCATAGACCTGAATGGTGTTAGCGCTGGCCATAGTGCCCGAATAAGGATCTACAACGGTCACGAGAATAAATCCAACTGAAAACAGGAAACCCCACATTGGGCGAAATGCGTGCTTCTTGAGCTTTGGAAGGTGCGGCCTAGAGAATTTTGAATTAACCAGCGCTTCGTCAACCGCGCCAGCAAATCGATGCGACAGAGTGGGCCTCTCAGCCTCATACCTGCCCATTTGACGCCTTTCAAGCTATGTTTACCTGTACCCAAAACTCCAGTTTACCGTTGGCTTGTTTTATGCGCCATAGCTAACCAACAGGCAGTTTCTGTTTGCTGCAGCCGTTCAAAATAGCTTTCATAGTAGTTTTTTCAGACTTTGACACCCAGAGGCGATATTTAGCTTTGACTGCAATCTGCCTGGCCACATATTGGCATCTAAAAGATTTATTGGGAGGAAGCCAGCTGGCAGCGTCACTATCGCCTTTACTGGAATTCGTAGGTCCATCAACCGCTAGCAGGTTCAACGGGTCGTTATAAAGAGCTTCTCGCTGAATCGATGAAAGTTTCTGAGCACCTTTTTGCCAGGCATCACTGAGCGCAACCACGTGGTCTATTTGAACCGCAATAGAGGTGCCAACGCCATATTTGAAATAAATAATCCTGCCGGTGTAGGGATCGTTCAAGATTCCGGTATTGACCACGCAGGAATCGCGAAATGTCAAACTACTCAAGTCTCTCTTTAGAATGTAATTTCTAACTGTGCAGCCTCCAATATTTGACCAACCATCACCAAACTTTGAACGTTCATAGCCAGTTTTTGCTGCCCTGCCCTTCACGGATAGCTGCTCGAGGGCTACTGTTGCCAAGGTTTGGTTAGCAGCCTGGGCCAGAGGCTGAACGGCACCAAAAGTTATCGAGACCGCCAGAATACTGGCGGTAAAGAAGCGCCTAACGGTTCTTTTCAATTTGCAGAATCTCCACGACCCTGTCAATGAATGCGTCAACTTGACTTTCTACATAGCCGCCGCGTTTAGCCTTAAAAATTGACCGTCGAATTGTGTTGATTTGCAAGGGTTCTTTTTGACTCAAGTGATTTTCAATTAGCAGGCATAGTTTGTCCACTTGTTTTTTGTCATATCCGCGATATAAATAGTTGACTCTAGAAAATCTCTTGCCCTTAGGTCGCTGCAGGCGCCCCCTCACGATTTCGGTTACACGCTCTAATCGGTCAGTGACAGCAAACTCACCACGAAATAGCTTTTGCCTTTGAACCTCACGCGCTGCAAAAGCATCTTCAAGGCGGTCCATTGCGGTGTCAACCGCCGATACCAGATAACCGCCAGCGGTTAGGTCGAACTCAGTATTTCTAATCAAGTTTGAGGTCACTAATTCAAGATTTGAATCTGCAAATTGCACCCTGGCAAGCTCTACAAATTCATCAACTTGCGGTTTTACATAGCCAAGAGCCTTAGCTTCGGCGGAGGGAAAAGAATAACTCACACGCTCAGTCTAGATTGCTAAAAAGACCTGGGTGAAGATGTAGGTGATTAGGGCCGAAGGAAGAATCGAGTCCATTCTGTCCATAATTCCGCCATGCCCAGGCAGCAGGCTGCTCATGTCCTTCACGCCAAGATCCCTTTTTATCAGCGATTCGGCAAGATCGCCGAAAACCGCTGCCAGCAAAAGAACTGCCGCTAATAAGAAACCCATCCACCAAGGAAACTCCCAGAAGACTCTTGTAAAAACCACGGCTGTTACTGTTCCAGCAGTGACTGAAGCAACGAGCCCCTCCCAGGTTTTCTTTGGGCTAACCCCGGGCGCAAGTTTATGTTTTCCTAGCTTTCGACCAACTAGGTATCCTGCTGTATCAATCATGGCGACTGTGACTACAAACGTGATTACCCACTCGGCCCCGTCTTCACGCCTAAGTAGCAACATGGTGAAACTTGTCATTAGCGGTAGGTATATAACCACGAAAGCTGAGGCTGCAAAATCACGAAGGGTGTGAAAAAAAGCTTGCGCTGGCGCTTCACGTCGTTCCCAAATCAAATGAACTGAACGCCAAGCAATTAGCGCAGCAACTATGCCCAACGCAACAAGCCATTGCAGTTCTGCCCCGCCGTAAAAGGCTGCGGGCATAATCAATACGGAACCTACAACCGCAGGAACCCTGGGCACATACCAACCTTTTAGTCGAAGCGCCGAAGATAACTCCCAGGCCCCAACGCCCGCTGCTGCAGCGGCCAAAAGCATGAAAAGTTCTTTATAAATTAAAACGGAAAGTAAAAATAAACCGCCAAGCAGTAGTCCAACGGCCACAGACTTTGACAGGCTGCGGCCACCGGTAACTGGAATAGACAAACTAAACCTCTAGAAGTTCTGCTTCTTTGCGCTTTAGCGCTTCATCGATAGCATCTACATGAGTTTTTGTAAGTGCATCAAGCTCTTTTTCGGCGCGAGCGATGTCATCATCTCCGGCTTCGCCGTCTTTCTTTAGCACCGCAAGATCGTCGTTTCCTTTGCGGCGCAGGTTGCGCACAACTACACGGTGGTCTTCTGCTTTACCCTTAACCAGCTTCACGTACTCCCTGCGACGCTCTTCAGTTAGGTCTGGCAGCGTTACGCGAATCAGGTTGCCGTCATTTTGAGGGTTGGCATCAAGATTTGGCATCTCGCGCAGTGCGGCTTCGATAGCCTTCAAAGCACCCTTGTCGTAAGGGGTGATCACGATCGTGCGAGCCTCTGGGTTAGCAAGCTGCCCTAGCTGACCAAGCGGTGTTGGGGTTCCGTAGTAATCAACCATTACTTTTTGAAATAACTGCGGGTTTGCTCTTCCGGTGCGCACACCAGAGAAATCTTCTTTTGCTGAATCAACAGCTTTGGCCATCTTTTCGCTTGCGGTCGCAATAATTTCCGAAATCATTTGTTCTCCTGTTGTTTCTAAACCTGGTTGTGCTCTCGAAACTAGGCAGTTACGAAAGTTCCTATTTTCTTACCCTTGATTGCATCGGTAATGTTTCCCTTGCCCTGCATGCCAAATACGCGCATCGGCATCTTGTTATCCATGCACAAACTAAAAGCGGTAGAGTCAACTACTTTTAGGCCCTGAACCAAAGCATCTTGGTAAGTGATTGATTCCAGCTTTGTGGCCTTTGGGTCAATCTTTGGATCCGCTGTGTAGACGCCGTCTACACCATTTTTTGCAACCAGCACTTCATCGGCTTTAATCTCAAGAGCGCGCTGTGCCGAGACGGTATCAGTAGAGAAATAAGGCAAACCGGCACCTGCACCAAAAATAACCACGCGACCCTTTTCAAGATGGCGAATGGCCCTAAGTGGAATATATGTTTCTGTGACCTGTGACATTGTGATGGCCGATTGCACACGCACATCAACCCCAGCCTGCTCAAGAAAATCTTGAAGAGCCAAAGCATTCATTACGGTTCCAAGCATTCCCATATAGTCAGCGCGAGAGCGTTCCATGCCACGCTGCGAGAGCTCAGCACCTCTAAAGAAATTTCCGCCACCAACAACGATTGCGACTTCGGCGTGCTTTGCTCCCTCGGCAATCTCTTTTGCCATGGCAGCAACAATGTCAGGGTTGACACCAAGGGTGCCACCACCGAATGCTTCACCCGAAAGTTTTAGCAATACGCGGCGCTTTTTTTGTGGCACTGGAATCCTCCTGAATTTTCCCTGGATACTGCTTCTATCCTAGGCGTGGCAGTAAAAAAGGCCCGGCCGAAAACGGCCGAGCCTTTCCTAAATTTGGCTTAGGCGCCTACGCGGAAACGTAGGAAGCCTGAAACAGTAACGCCTGCGTTTTCGAGCACCTTTGAAACAGTCTGCTTGGTGTCTTTAGCAAAGTCCTGCTCAAGAAGCACGTTCTCTTTGAAGAAGCCAGTTACGCGGCCTTCAACGATCTTTGATAGCGCAGCCTCAGGCTTGCCTTCATTGCGTGCTGTCTCTTCTGCAATACGGCGCTCGGTGGCCACTACATCTGCATCAACGTCTTCGCGCTTTAGAACGCTTGGAGAGAATGCTGCGATGTGAACTGCTACGTCGTGCGCGGTATCTGCATCTGCACCCGAGAAAGCAACCAAAACACCAACCTGTGGTGGAAGATCCTTGCTGGTGCGGTGCATGTAAGCGTCTACGGCTGCATCCTTTAGAGAACCAACCTTGCGCAACTCAACCTTTTCACCCATGATTGCGGCTTCATCGTTGATTGCATCCTGAACACTTTTGCCACCTAGATCCGCTGCAAGGGCGGCCTCTAGTGTGGTTGCGCCTGCAGCTGCGATTGCATCAGCGACCTTGTCAGCAAGTTCGATGAACTTTGCAGCCTTTGCTACGAAGTCTGTCTCACAAGCTAGCTCAACAAGGTATCCGGTGCCACCGTTTACGCGAGCAACAATCAAACCATTGCTGGTTGTGCGTCCTTCGCGCTTGGTGACACCCTTCAAACCCTTAAGGCGAAGAACTTCCATTGCCTTGTCTAGGTTGCCATCTGCCTCGTCAAGTGCTGACTTGCAGTCCATCATTCCAGCACCGCTGCGCTCGCGCAGGGCCTTTACATCTTGTGCTGTGTAATTCGCCATGTTTACTTTGCTTCCTCTACTGCAACGGCGGTTGCTTCTTCAGTCTTGCCCTGCTCTAGAAGCTCGCGCTCCCATTCAGCTAGAGGCTCGGCTGCTGCTTCTGGCTTTGAGTGACGAGCGATTAGACCCTCAGCAACTGCATCTGCGATAACGCGAGTTAGTAACTGAACTGAACGAATTGCGTCGTCGTTTCCAGGAATACCGATAGTTACTTCATCTGGGTCACAGTTGGTGTCCAAGATACCGATAACTGGAATACCAAGCTTCTTAGCTTCGGTGATTGCTAGGTGCTCTTTGTTGGTGTCTACAACCCAGATCGCTGAAGGAGTCTTGGTGATGCTGCGGATACCGCCCAGTGCCTTCTCAAGTTTGTCCTTTTCGCGGCGAAGGATAAGAAGTTCCTTCTTGGTTAGACCAGTTTTGGTCTTACCGGTGAAGTCCATAACTTCTAGTTCTTTCAAACGTGAAAGACGCTTCTGGATGGTCTGGAAGTTGGTCAAAAGACCACCCAACCAACGTTGGTTAATGTATGGCTGGCCCACGCGAAGAGCCTCAGAAGCGATTGACTCCTGAGCTTGCTTCTTGGTACCAACAAAAAGAATGCTGCCGCCGTGAGCGACTGTTTCCTTAACGAAGTCATATGCTTTGTCAATCAAAGCCAGTGACTGCTGAAGATCAATAATGTAGATGCCTGATCGGTCGGTCAGGATGAAACGACGCATCTTTGGGTTCCAACGACGGGTCTGGTGCCCGAAGTGTACGCCGCTGTCTAGCAGCTGGCGGATTGTTACTACTGCCATGAGCAGTGTCTCCTTTTTTGGCGCGCCAAGGCGCCACTCAGTTAACTGTTTCAATCGGTTGATTGATACACCTGGTGCCGGACCCCTTTCGCCAAATTTCTTTGGACTGAGTGAAAGGTAAATCTGATTCGACACGCGAAGTCGGCATGCTTTAGAAGGCCTCAAATTGGGGATTTCGCGAGCTTGCCGCTATCTCAAATTCTAGCAGCGCAGTGGTGGGGTTATCCACTGTTTTGCCAATGTTTATCTGGGTTGACGGGGCGGCATGCAATCTAGGTGAATGAGGAAATTTGCACCCAAACTGGCCCTTGCCGGTCTGTTTTCTAGTCTCCTGCTTGGCCTTTTTCAAACTGCCCAAGCCTCAGAGCCTTCCCTACCCGTAAACACCTGGAACCCTCCCCTAGAAACGCCAATTCGCCTGATAAATCAGTATCGACAACCCAACAGTGACTTTTCGGCCGGTCATCGAGGGGTGGACTACCTGGTTGAACCAGCTCAGCCAGTTTTTGCCCCAGCCTCGGGGCAAATTTGGTTTGTCGGCAAGGT
>JBDLUH010000025.1:0-14323 GCA_039805425.1 Actinomycetota bacterium | reverse complement strand
GGCGCTTTACGTGGCGCGGCCAAACCTTTTCATCAACAGCGTTTAGGTCTGCTGGGTAATCAAGCCATTCAGGTGCAAGTGGATTAGACATTTTTACATTCTTTCTGGCGCACTAACGCCAAGAAGCTCAAGACCATTACGCAGCACAACTCCAGCCGCGTCGTTCAACCAAAGTCTGGTGCGGTGAACCGCCTCTACGGCTGCACCGGAAAGCGGCGTTACTCGGCAGGCGTCATACCAGCGGTGGTAAGAGCCAGCAACTTCCTCTAGATAACGGGCAACGCGGTGGGGTTCGCGAAACTCTGAAGCCTGCGCGACAACTCGAGGTAGCTCGCTTAGCTTTGCCAGTAGTTCAGATTCGGTGGCATGGGACAAAAGCGAAGGATCAAACTCTGTGCGCTCTACACCCAGGCTTGCTGCATTTTTAGCAACCTGTGCCGTGCGGGCATGCGCGTACTGTACGTAGAAAACCGGGTTGTCATTGGTCTTCTTTTGTAGTTGCTCAAGGTCGATATCCAACTGTGAGTTGATTGAAGATCTGGCAAGTGCATAGCGCGCTGCATCTACCCCCACCGCTTCGACCAGGTCTTCCATTGTCACTACTGTGCCAGCACGTTTAGACATGCGAACCGGTTCGCCGTCGCGCAATAGGTTAACCATTTGGCCAATCAAGATTTCCAAATTGTGGTTTGGCTTGTCGCCAAACGCTGCACACATTGCCATCATGCGCTGAATGTAGCCGTGGTGATCTGCGCCAAGCATATAAATACACTGATCAAAACCTCTAGAGCGCTTGTCTAGGTAGTAGGCCAAATCACCAGCGATATAAGCGGCTTCGCCATCACTCTTTATTACAACGCGGTCGCGATCGTCTCCGAAGGTTGTGGTACGAAGCCAAAGCGCTCCGTCTTCTTCAAACATGTGCCCCAGCTCTTTGAGCTTGTCTATTGCCTTTTGGACAGCTCCAGACTCGTAAAGCGAGTTTTCGTGGAAGAAAACGTCAAAGTCCACACCAAAGTCGTGAAGAGATTCACGAATTTCATGGAACATCAAATCAACACCTGCGGCACGAAAAGCTTCTTGCGCCTCATCATTTGGCAGGCTCAAAATATCGGTGGCGGTTTCAGCAAGCACGCGGTCAGCAATTTCTTGAATGTAGGCGCCACCGTAACCATCTTCAGGGGCGGGTTCACCTTTAGCTCTTGCTAGTAGCGAGCGCGCAAAACGATCAATCTGGGCACCGTGGTCGTTGAAATAGTACTCACGAGTTACCGCAGCACCTTGAGCTGCAAAAATTCTTGCAAGCGAATCGCCAACTGCTGCCCAGCGAGTGCCACCCATGTGAATTGGACCAGTTGGGTTTGCAGAAACAAACTCAAGATTCAATTTCACTCCGGCGAGATCTGTGCCTTTTCCGTAATTCAGATTTGACTCAACAATTGCCTTGGCAAGCTCTCCCGCTGCCGCCGCACTAACTGAAAGATTTATGAACCCTGGCCCGGCGATGTCAACCTTTTCAATACCGTCTACCTTGGCAAGCTCTAGCGATAACAACTCAGCAAAGGAGCGCGGATTCATACCAAATTTGCCAGCCACCTGCATAGCCACATTTGTTGCCCAGTCACCGTGTTCGCGGTTCTTTGGGCGCTCAACCACGACTTCGGTAGGCAATTCGCCAGCACCAAGTTGCCCCTGAGACTGCAGGGCAGCCAGGATTCGCAAGATGGAGGCAGAAAGGTCTGCTGGGGTCAAGGTTGGTCCTTATGAAAAAGAGGCCACTTGGGCCTCCGTTGGTCAATATTTACCTCTAATCATACGAGAAAGCGGTTGCCTGAGCCCTGTTAGGTTCTGGCAACCGCCCTCGCGAGAAGAGCTTTTACTTCACTGCACCAGCGGTTAGACCACGAACGAAGTATCGCTGAAGAGCAAAGAACACCAATACTGGAATAACCAGCGAGATGAACGATCCGGCGGCAACTGTCTGCCAGCCGTCTCCGTATTGACCCAACAGCCTCAAAAGCTTGTAGGTCATTACAGCCTTTTGCTCGCCAACGAAAATGAAGGCAATCAAATAGTCGTTCCAGACCCAGAGGAATTGGAAAATGGCGAATGATGCGATGGAAGGAATAGACATTGGAATGATTAGCTTCCAAAAGATCTGGTAGTAGCTAGCGCCGTCGATTCGAGCCGCTTCAATAAGTGAGATAGGCAAAGTCATCATGAAGTTTCTCAAGATGTAAATGGCCAGTGGCAAGGCGAAGGCCGCGTGAACAATCCAAGCTGAGGCGTAGTTACCAACTAATTCGATTCCAAAGGTTTTCTTAAGCCAAACCATTCCTTTTAGAACTGGAATAAGAGCAGACTGCAATGGCAAAACCATCAAAGCAACCAAGCTGGCGAACAGGATCTCGCGACCCTTGAACTGAATAAAGGTGAAAGCAAAGGCTGCATTTGCAGCAATTACCAACGGCAAGATGGTGGCTGGAATTGTGATTACCAGGGTGGCAATCAAAGCGTTGAGCATTCCACCATCAATTGCCTTGGCGAAAGAATCAATAGACCAGGTTTGACCTAGCGGGTTGAATACCGCTTCCCACCAACCGGTTGCGGCCGCTTCATCACGGTCGCGAAGCGCGGTAATAAGCAGACCAACGGTTGGTGTAGACCAAACAATTACCAGAAAGGTGAGCGCAAGGGTTGAGCCCACTCTCCAATTGCGAATCACGCTGAAAAACTTGTTCATCGGATTTCCTCCTGGTGACGAGCGGTTCTAACCTGCAACCACATCAGCGGCGCGATTAAGACACAAAGAATAGTTACAACTGCTGCCGAACCACCAATGTTTGATTCAACAAAGAAGAGTCGGTAGTACTCATAACCAAGCACACTGGTGTTGAAGTTACCACCGGTCATGGCAAGGACAACATCAAACACTTTCATTACACCGATAACGGTGGTGATAAACACAGACATGATAGTTCCGCGAATTTGCGGAACGATAACGCTGGTGAAAATCTTTAGTGGTCCGGCACCATCAATGCGAGCTGCCTCGATGGTTTCTTCAGGAACGGCTTTGATTGCAGCAGACAACATAACCATTGAAAAGCCGGCGTTCAACCAGATAACCACAATCATTAGTAAGAAGCTGTTTAGGCGACCTGCGTCAATTGTTAGCCAGGGCTGTGCTTCGCCGCCAAAGGCCTCGATGATTGCGTTTAGTAGGCCAATCGCTGGGCGCCCCGGAGGTGGATAGTCGTATAGGTAACCCCAAATGGTTCCCGCTGCAACGAAGCTAATTGACATTGGCATGAAGATTAGAGACTTCATTACCTTCTCGCGCTTTGGGCCAACGTTGTTGGCCAGGTTCGCGAAGACCAAACCGAAACCTACGGTGATTGCCGGAACAAAAGCAACCCATAGGAAATTGTTGAGCAGAATTCCTAAAAAGTTTTCATCTGCAAATAGTTCTACGTAGTTTTCTAAACCAATAAATTCTTTTGCGCGCTTGTCAAAGAAAGACCAGGCAATGGTTTGAAAAAACGGAAGAACTGAAATTACAATCAGCAGAACTGCTGCTGGAAGCAAGAAGGAGAAAGCTCTCAACTTCTCTTGGGTCTTTTCTGGCAGTAGTCGCACCAAGAAATCTAGAAGCCAGTAAAGGCCCCAGCTGGCTGCAACACCCACGATGATTGCAACGATTCCTAAGACTAAATCGTCCATGTGCTAACTCCGTTGTTCGTTTTACCGATGATACAAGTGTTTTGTTTAGAGAGCCCAGTGGCGGGGGATCGCTCCCCCGCCACTGGTTTTGTCTCTAGTTAGTTTTCAATAACTTGGAAACTAATTTGATTTTTAGTACTTGCCGTCGATGCGTGCAGCAGCCTCAGCCCATGTTGCCTTACCAGCAACAAAGTCTGTACCTGCAGCCCAGAACTCAGCGTTAACTTCTGAAGGCATCTGGTCTGAACCATCGAAACCGAACAGAGGAGCGGCAGCCATAGCTTCACCGATCTTCTTGGTTAGCTGTGATGGGTACAGAGCCTGGTCGAAGCCCTTGTGTGGAGAGATGGTTCCGTTGCCAACTAGGTACTTAGCAGCGTCTGCGCTAAGGATGAAGTTTGCAACCTTCTGAACATCAGCATCGTTGTGACCAGCGAATACTGCTGCAAGGTCTCCACCACCAAGGATGGCTGCTGTGCCGCCCTCAGGAGCTGGAAGTGGGAATGCGTCTGCGTTGGTGTAGTTCTCAGACTTTAGTTCTGCCTGAATTGCCTCAGGGAAGAAACCAGTGATGAATGAACCCTGACGAAGCATGAAGCACTGGCCCTTAGCCTTGCCACCGGTCTCGAATAGAGGTGCAGTGTTACCGAAACCATCGGTAGCCATTGAAGCACCACCACCGTTAACCTGACCGTCTGCAAGCAAACGCTTTGCAACTAGGTCAGCAGCAGCTGTGATCTCAGGTGAGGCAAAGTCAAGCTCGCCTGATACCCACTGTGCGTACTTCTCGCCACCAACGGTGTCAAGTACGTACTGTTCCATCCAGTCGGTGAATGCCCAACCAGTTGCGCCACCAGATTCGATACCTGCACACCATGGGTAACCGGTGCCGTCAGCCTTGATCTTGTCTTCTAGTGCAACAAGTTCAGCGTCTGTGGTTGGCACTGCGTAGCCGTGCTTCTCAAACTGTGATGGGTTGTAGAAAACCATTGACTTTACGTTTGCTGAAACTGGAAGACCGTAGATCTCACCGTCAACAACTGCAAGTGTGTCCCAACCTGGAACCAAACTTTCCTGGATTGCGCCTAGGTCAACAACTTCCTTTAGAGGAATCAGGCTGTCTGCAAGGTCCTTTAGACCACCTGGCTGTGGCCATAGAGCGATGTCTGGCTCCTGTCCAGCTTCGATCTTTACCTTGATGTCCTTGTCAAATGCTGCAAGAGAAGTGAAGGTGATTTCGATGCCGTTAGCTTCACCGAATTCGGTTAGAGAAGCCTGGAATGCCTTTGCATCTGCTTCGCCGTAACCACCGAAGATTGATACTTTGCCGTCACCCTCGGGTGCTGATGCAGCACAACCGGTCAGTGACACTGCTGCTAGAGCTGAAACAGCTGCTACAGCCAGGAAACGAGTTCCTAGTTTCATCCTGTATGTCCTTTCAAAGAAACGCTGAAAGCGGTTGCAGTCAACGTGTAAAAGCAGACTATCCCCGCAAAAGCCTGAAAAACGTCGATTTTGGTAACGATTTGTAAACGCTTACATAAAGTCTTCGTTATCAAAAAATTGCCAAAAACCCCAAAAACCCTTGAAATTAGGGCTATTTAGCCACCAGGCCCAAAATTGGGTCGGCGGATACCGGAATGGGGTCGCAAAGCTCGCCAACAAATTCGCCCGATACCTCATTTATGAAGGCAATCAGGTTCCAACCGCCATCAGCGTCTTGCACCAACCTGGATGCGTAAAGGGTTGTGTCAGGAAAAAGCACAGCTCGATTGAAATCAACATCGGATAAATCCGCGGCAACCGGAAGACTGTAGATTCCGCCAATCTCTCCGGCAGCCTTTCTTTCATCTGAAAGCCACAGCGGACCGCAACAGAACAGAATGATTGGAACGCCATCAACTACTTCGAATTGAAAAACCTCGGTTTCACCGAAACCCTGACCGGGAGCACCAAGGGGTGGTTGAATTTGCCAGTTTTTTAGGTCAGCCGATTTAGCAACACCCATAATTGCCTCTTCTCGGCGACTCTTGGCCGAGATTGAACCCGCGGTAGTAAGCATGGTCCACTCTTTTTCACCCGGAAGTTTAAAGACCCATGGATCTCGAAAGGGCTCATTGGTGAATCCGGCAGCCAAAGTTTTATACCAACGCGAATCTGCACTCACCAGTGGCATGGTTTCAATTTTTGTCCAGGTAAGTAAATCTTTTGAGGTGGCCGCGCAAACCGTTTGGCGCTCCCCAGCATCTTCTCGACTTGTGCCGGTGTAGAACATCCACCAAATTCCATCATCAGCTTGCACAACGGAACCCGTCCAAGTCGTCCAGCTATCGGGTGCCGGCACTTCCGAAGGGGCAAGAGCATCTTGGACCACAGTCCAGTTTTTTAGGTCTTTGGATATTGCGTGACCAACCGAAGTGTTGCGGTGCCTGCGATTTGGGTCTTGTAGGGCACGAGATGCCTGCAGATAAAACGCGTGGTGATTTATTCCGTCGAATGCGAACCAGGAATCCCAAACCCATTGACCGGGTAACCTAAGTGCCATTTTTCTCCTGCGGGCTAATTTCTGGACTCAGCCTAAGACATTTGCGCTGTTAGTCTTAACTCAGCCCTTTGCCCCTATAGCTCAGGGGATAGAGCACCGCTCTCCGGAGGCGGGTGCGCAGGTTCGATTCCTGCTAGGGGCGCGAAATTTAAAGAAGAAAACAGGAGCGCATGTTCGGTCTCGAATGGCTACAACCTGAAGCATTAATTGCTTCCTTTGGCATCTATGCACTTATTGGTGTGTGCGCCATTGTGTTTATTGAAACTGGGCTGCTAATTGGATTCTTCCTGCCCGGTGACTCACTGCTTTTTGTTACCGGACTAATGATCTCTACTGGCGATGTGCTTTTTCCACTGGGTGAAGAGATGGTTCCGGTTCCAATTTGGATAGCCTGCGCAGCAATTTCTATTTCAGCG
Organism: Actinomycetota bacterium; assembly: GCA_039805425.1. Classification (GTDB taxonomy): domain Bacteria; phylum Actinomycetota; class Actinomycetes; order Actinomycetales; family Microbacteriaceae; genus Rhodoluna. The sequence goes on along the minus strand of JBDLUH010000025.1, from coordinate 7,642 downwards.
TGGCTTGGAGATCAAACCGGATACTGGATTGGCCGAAAAGCCGGACCGGCAATCTTCAACAAACAGGACTCCAAATTTTTCAGTCAAAAAAACGTCAGCCGCACAAACTCATTCTTTGAGCGCTACGGGGCAAAGGCAATTATTTTGGCCCACTTTGTGCCTGTGATGAGAACCTTCGTTCCTGTTGCTGCCGGCATTGGCCAAATGAACTATCGAAGATTCTTGAAATACAACATCTATGGAGTACTAGGTTGGGGAACCATGGTCACCTTGCTGGGCTACTACTTGGGCAAGATACCTTTTGTGGCAGAGCACGTGGAATACTTCACCATTGCTTTTGTAATTCTTTCGACAATTCCAATCGTGATGGAAATTGTAAAAACCCGCCGCGAACATAAGGCCGAGGCAATCATTAGCTAATCGCTTTTGCGATTCAAGTAGGCAGCAAGCTGATCTAAAGCAAGCGAGCGATGACTCATTGAGTTTTTGATTTCGGGTTCTAATTCGGCAGCGGTAATGTCGAATCCTTCAGGTATGAAAATTGGGTCATAGCCAAACCCGTTAACACCTTGCTCTTGCCTAGCTACTTGCCCTTGCCAAATTCCAGTAAATGAAACTTCACCATCAGCAGACACCAATGCAATGGTGCACACAAATGAGGCCGATCTGTTTTCATCACGAACATCCTGGAGTTGACTCAACAACAATTGACGATTAACCGCGTTGTCTCGGCCACCGGCCCAGCGTGCACTAAAAATTCCCGGCGCTCCCCCAAGAATTTCAACGGCAATGCCTGAGTCATCGGCAATTGCGGGAAGGCCAGTGTGAGCAAAGGCCGCGCGGGCTTTGATAAGAGCATTCTCTAAAAAGCTGGTGCCGTCTTCTAGCGGTTCTGGCCCGTCGTACGCCAATAGCTCAAGGCCCGAAACGGAATCAGACAAGATTGCGCCAACTTCATCAACCTTGTGCTGATTGTGGGTTGCTAAAACTAACTTCATCAGTTCGCTGTGCCCGAAAGCGCACTCTTTTGAATTTCTGTTAGCTCTTGCGTTCCTTTCAGGGCAAGATCAAGCAGCAAGTTCAATTCGTCACGGTCAAAAGGAACTCCCTCGGCAGTTCCTTGAACCTCAACGAATTTTCCGCTGCCGGTAACCACAACATTCATATCAGTGTGTGCCCGAACATCTTCAACGTAAGCCAAGTCAAGGAAAGGCTCACCATCAATAATGCCCACCGATACCGCGGCAACGCTGTCTGTTAGCGGTTGCGCTTTGGCAGGAATTAACTTATTTTCACGTGCCCACGTTATCGAATCGGCGAGGGCAATATAGGCACCTGTGATTGCTGCAGTTCTGGTTCCGCCATCAGCCTGAAGAACGTCACAGTCAATGACGATTGTGTTTTCACCAAGTTCACGAACATCAACAATGGCTCGCAGGCTTCGACCAATCAAGCGCGAAATTTCGTGTGTGCGCCCGCCAATTTTTCCTTTAACGGCTTCGCGATCGTTTCGGTCGTGCGTAGCTCGCGGCAGCATGGCGTATTCGGCAGTTACCCACCCCTCGCCCTTGCCGACTTTCCAGCGTGGCACACCTGCGGTGAATGATGCCGTGCATAAAACTTTGGTTCCACCGAAAGAAATCAATGCTGAGCCCTCGGCGTGATCGCTCCAGCCACGTTCAACCGTAATTTTGCGAACTTGGTTTGGGGTTCTTCCGTCTGCGCGAATGGTCATCTAATTTCTTCTACTTTCGTGACTTCAGGCCCAAGGAATCTGCGGGCTAGCTTTTCAAATGCATCGGCGTTTCCGGTGGCTTTGAAAGTTAGTGATGGCTTTGTTTGCGAGGTGCGCTGAAGATTGTGCTCCACCAGTGTTCGATAAACATCTTTTGCAGTTTCTTCGGCAGATGACACCAGCGTAACGTCTTGACCCATCACATAAGAGATGGCTCCGGTAAGCAGTGGGTAGTGAGTGCAACCAAGCACCAAGGTGTCTACCCCGGCATCGCGAATTGGGCCCAGGTATTGCTCGGCAACTTTCAAAAGTTCTGGGCCAGAAGTAATTCCGTTTTCAACAAATTCAACAAATCTTGGGCAGGCAGCGCTGGTAATTTGAAGATCTACCGCTGCGGCAAATGCATCGTCATATGCCTTTGATGTAATTGTGGCGTTTGTTCCGATTACGCCAACTTTGCGACTGCGAGTTGCAGCCACCGCACGGCGAACCGCCGGCTGAATAACCTCAACCACTGGAATGCCGCGACCTACGGTGTAGCGCTCCCTGGCGTCGCGAAGCACGGCAGCCGAGGCAGAGTTGCAGGCAATTACCAGAAGCTTCACGCCTTCATCTACTAGGCGATCCATCACGCTCAGGGCAAGTTCACGAACTTCTTGAATGCTCTTTGGGCCGTAAGGGGTGTTGGCTGTGTCACCAACATAAATTATGGATTCATTTGGCAACTGGTCAATGACGGCACGAGCCACGGTAAGCCCGCCAACTCCGGAGTCAAAAATTCCAATCGGTGCATCATTCACGATTGAAAGTCTACCTTTGGCTGATTATTTTGCAGGGTCTGAGCTTTTTGGATCCTCTGGGCGTAGGCCTTCGTAAATCTCTTTGCAGATAGGGCAAACAGGAAATTTCTCTGGGTCACGCCCCGGCACCCAGGTTTTTCCACACAGGGCAATTACCGGGGTTCCTAGAACAGCAGACTCGACTATTTTCTCTTTTCGAACGTAGTGAGAGTTGCGCTCATGGTCTCCGGGTTCAATGTTTTGAACTTGCTCTTCGAGCAAAGTAGAACCGGCGGTCTGACCACCAACTCCTTCGTGACCCAAATCACTCATCTTTACCTACTTCAAATCTGCTGCGTCACCCAAGACTACATTCAACTTAATGTCCTTGCCGCCTCTAATGAGCTCTAACGTTGCATCGGCACCGGCAGGTTCTTGCCTAACCGCCGCAGTAAGTTCGCCTGCAGTGGTTATTGGCTGGTCGTTGAATTTCACAATCACATCACCAACTTTGACTCCGCCTTTTTCGGCAGCGCCGCCTGCGGTTAACTCTTTAACCTCTGCCCCAATGCTGAAACCTTGGGCATCGTTATTGCTTGTGGCATCTGCAACGCTGGCACCAAGCAAAGCGTGTGAGGCCTGACCGGTTTGCATTATCTCTTTTGAAATTCGCTCGGCCACGTTAGACGGAATTGCAAAACCAACCCCGATATTTCCAGCCTGGCCGCTTGAACCTGCAGACGCGATGGCCACATTGATGCCAACGAGTTGACCTTGAGAATTCACTAGCGCACCGCCAGAGTTACCCGGATTAATTGCGGCATCTGTTTGGATCACGCGAAGATTTACAGCAGTTCCTGAACCGGTGAATAATTGCAATCCGCCTAGTCCACTGTCGGAATTTTCAGGTGCTGCGGCCGAGGCAACTGCAATTGTGCGATTAAGAGCCGAAACTATGCCCTCAGTTACGGTGTTTGCTAGCCCTAGTGGAGCGCCAATAGCTACAACTCGATCGCCAACATTTATTTTTGAAGAATCGGCAAACTCAATTGGATCAAAACTTATTGGCGCCTGAACCTTGATTACTGCGAGGTCATTAATTGGATCTGTGCCAATAATTTTTGCTGGGTAAACGTGTCCGTCAGCAGTTTTGACCTCTATCTTTACGTTCGCGGTAGCCCCATCAAGAGTTACCACGTGAGTGTTAGTAAGCACGTAGCCGTCTTCAGTAAGAAAAACGCCGGAACCGTTGCCGCTGCCGGCCGAAGAAATAACGTTGATGGTAACCACAGAAGGAGCCGCCGCACTGGCAGCACCGGTAACCCAAGTAACAGAATCTGTATCGTTTACCACGACAGCGGCGGGTTTAGTCCAGTAGGTGTAAACACCAATTCCCAGGCCAGCACCCACACCGGCACCAACCACGGCGCCCAGCACGATAGCTGCTGTGCCGGTAAGAAAGGTTGTCTTCTTAGCTAGGCGCTGCTTTATGGAAAGCTTTGGTTTCACCGCTGCGAGCTTAACTTCGTTGAAAAGAAACTGGCGGTTGTAATCAGACATTTTTACCTTTCACGCTTGGCATCACAGTTTGTGCAATTAGATTGCCAAGCAAGCCTGATTAGTTTATGAAAGGTTTCTGAGTGTTATCTGAAATTAGTTGCAGCCAAAAACAGAGGATATGGCCGGGCAGCTCTCACCCACCAACAACACCCGCCTAGAGCCCTGCGTGCCCTCGTCACTTACCGGGCCTGCGGTAGGCTCGGAAACCTCAACGAATAGGTCATCAACAACCTGGATAGTGTCTGGTTCGGACACCCAGTTTTTCAGACCTTTGTAGCGATAGGCAACGGAATAGGTAACCGCAACATGAACCGTGTGCGAGCCGGTTGAGTCAAAAGCCAGATGCAAGGTGTTGCCAAAACCTGCTGAGCCTTGGCTCAACACCCAACTTGTTGAAATTGGAGTAAATCTAACTTCTGTTGGCGAACCTAATAACCTGCCCGATCTAAAGTGCGTGGTTGCCAGCACTGAAAATGTAGCAACCTGGCCAATAGCAAGCTGATTTGAAGGGTGCACATTTGCAACGACTTGGGCCGGAGAAAAAGACGCGGTATCAGCGGTTAGGTTGGCGGTACCAGGCTTTGTGATCAACTTAGGCTTTGCTTTAGTGACAACTTTTGTAATTCGCTTTGAAACTGAAGGCGGCTTAGGTGCCGGTGCAGGCACAACTCGGGGCGGCTGCCGTCTAAATATCGCCTTTTTGGGATCAACCGTTTTGACCACAACCTTGGCTGTAATTTTTGGCGGAGACTTAACCACTGCTGTTCTTGAGGGAGTTACCTGCACGGCGGAGGCGCAAATAGTGACACTGTTGCCACTCACCTGAGAGCCAAATTTTTGCGAGCCGGCTGAGCCACCGGAATTTTTACAAGCGGCCCAAGTTGGCGCAGGCACAAATGAGACCAAACAAAGCATGAGAGCCAGACCTAAAAAGCTTTGGATTTTATGCGGATAAGCCATGGCCTGAAACATATAGAAGTTTCGTGTTGACTGCCTAAGTTATTCACAGGTAACTTCAGCGCAAAAAGAAATCCAGCCTCATTGCTGAGACTGGATTTCCTAAATGGTTGCGGAGGCAGGATTTGAACCTACGACCTCCGGGTTATGAGCCCGGCGAGCTACCGAACTGCTCCACCCCGCGTCGGTATCTCTATAGTAGCACGCGAGATGAAGGCTCAGAAGCCCTGACTATTTGCTAGCGGCGATAGCGGCCTCAAGCGCAAGCTTCAAAGCTGACTCTGCCTTGCCATATGCGGTCCAGTCGCCAGCAGCCATTGCCTTATCTTTGGCAAGCATCGCATTGCGCGCTTGCTGAAGAGCTTTTTGCAAAGCAGCATTGCCAGTAACAACTGGCGCAGTGGGATCAACCGGAACCGTTGGATCAACCGGTGCGTTCATTGATCCGCCATCACCGGCTGCGGCACCTGAGTTACCGCCAAAGAGTGCGTCAAGCGCTGCATCAAGGGTGTCTTCAAATGCAATCTTGTCGCCGAAGGCTACCAACACTTTCTTTAGCAGCGGAAAGCTGGTTTCACCCGTTGATTGAATGTAAACCGGCTGAACATAAAGCAGGCCGCCACCAACAGGCAATGTCAACAAGTTTCCGTTCAGAACCTTGGTTGAACCCTGACGCAAGATATTCAACAGTCGCCCAACCTCGGCATCGGTGCTAAATGCATTTTGAACCTGACCGGGACCCGGAACGATAGTGCTGGCCGGCAAGCTCAACAAACGAAGCTTTCCGTATTCGCTGGAAACTTTTCCTGCTGTTGAACCAGCATCAGAGTCAGCAACCAGGTAACCCTTAAGTACGTTTCGGCTGGCTTCTCCTGTGGACTTTGGAATGAAGGTTGTGTAAAGAGAGAAAGCCGGTGCCGAAGTGCCGGGCACCTGCATGGTTAGGTAATACGGCGGCTGCAGAGAACCATTGGTGACGCTGGTTGCAGACACAGGATCGTTTGGGGTCATCCAGGCGTCTTCTTGAGAATAGAAAGAACCCGGATCGCTAACGTGATATGCGCCCAAAACGGAACGCTGCACCTTAAACAAATCTGCTGGGTAGCGAACGTGACTTAGCAGGTCACCTGACATGTCTTTGACTGAAAGCAAAGTATTTGGATAAATCTTTGACCAAGTCTTAAGAATTGGATCTTCTTCATCCCACGCGTACAGCTTGACGCTGCCGTCGTATGCATCAACTGTTGCTTTAACAGAATTGCGAATGTAGTTGATTGACCCCCTAGCAAAAGTGTTACTGGTTCCGCTATCGGTGATTGCCTGGCTCAAGTTCTCGGAACGTGAGTATGGGTAGTTGTTAGAGGTTGTGTAACCATCAACAATCCAAACCACACGACCGTCTACCACAGCAGGGTAAGAGTCGCTGTCAAGAGTTAGGTATGGAGCAACGGCCGCAACACGTGTTCTTGGGTCACGGTTGTAGAGAATCTGCGATTCATTGTTGATTGCATCTGAAAGCAGAATTTGTTCACTTTGGAACTTGATGGCATAGGCCAGGCGCGAAACAATGTTGTCTAGCTTTGGGCCACCATTGCCATTGAAGGTTGTGTAGGTCTGGTCTGATTCGCCGTCTCCTGCCGGGTAATCAAGTTCACGAGGCTCGCTGCCCTTGGCCGCCCCAACAATTGAATAAGAAGGCGAAGATTCGCCAAAGTAGATTCTTGGTTCGTACTCGCCCAATAAACCGTTTGAAGGAATACCCTTTTGCAAGAACACCGGCTGGCCTTCAGAAGACCTTTGGTTGCCAAATGCTGCAACCACACCGTATCCGTGGGTGTAGACAATCACGTTGTTATACCAAGATTGCGAATCGCCAAGACCCGATTGCTGTAGCTCTCTGGTTGCAATAACGGTGTCTTGTGTCTTGCCATCAATTACGTAGCGGTCAACATCAAGGTGGCTAGCGAAGCTGTAGTACTGCTTGTACTGCTCAAGCTGCTTGAAAGATGCGCTAACCAAAGCGGGGTCAATGATTCGAATGTTGGCGGTGGTTTCAGCATCTTGACGAAGCGCACCTGCAGTTGCATCGGTAGTGGCTTTGTATTCTGAAACTTCTACTTTGTCGAGACCGTAGGCAGTGCGAGTGGCCTCAATGTTTCTCTTGATGTACTCGGCTTCCAAAGTTCTTTCGTTTGGCACCACCTGGAAAGTCTGCACTATCCACGGGTAAAGCCCGCCAAGAATGAGAGAGCTAACGATCATGAGAGCGGTTCCCATGATGGAAATTCGCCACTTACCAATTACTGCGGTGATAAGAAACAGCACAGCAACAACGGCAGAGATAAGCGCCAAGATTTGGAAACCAGGAATCACTGCGTTTGCATCTGTATAGGTTGCGCCAGTGTATAAACCACTAGAGCTGGTCATAGTGGCGTATTGATCAAGCCAGAGGCTTATGCCCTGCACCAAAAGGTAAATAGCAGCTGTGATGCCAATCTGCACTTGGGCAGCTTTGGCAACTTTAGTCTCGCGCCCACCAAAGCGAATGCCGCCGTAAATTAGGTGAACCACGGTGGCAACTAATCCAGCTAGCAGTACAGCTGCCGAAACA
>JBDLUH010000024.1:0-14619 GCA_039805425.1 Actinomycetota bacterium | reverse complement strand
CAATTGTTATTTCACCGCCGGCAACCTTTCCGTTGCCATGCACTGTAAACGGTAGGGCTGCTGAACCCTCATCGGTGATTTCAACGCCAAGTGCACGCAAGCTATCGATGGTTGTGTGCATCGGCCTGCGCCTAGCACCCTCATCACCATCAAACTCAATATCGCCATTTGCCAACACCGATACCGGAGGCACAAATCTCATCACGGTTCCGGCAAGCCCACAATCAATTTTGGCTGAGCGATCAAACGGCGCAGGGGTCACCAAGATGCTGCCATCGGTGTTTTCTTGAATCTTGGTGCCAAGGCTTCGCAGCGCGTCAATCATTAGAGAGCTATCGCGAGATTTCAAGGTGCCGGTCAGCAAAGTTGGCTCAGAGGCTAAAGCCGAAAGCACTAATTCGCGGTTGTTTAGAGATTTTGAACCAGGAAGCTCTATGGTTGCCGCCAGAGGGCCAGTTGCCACCGGGGCAGGCCAAGGTCTTGGCTGGGAATAGGTCTGGTTAGTCATTGGTTCAAGGTTACTATGTCGCCATTTGTAGCCACCCGTAGCACCTGGGCCAGCCCACGGCTAAACTCAAAGCACATGAAAACTGATGCCCAGCTGGCCAAACAGGCTCAAATACAAGAATTCGAGCAGCAAGCCTTGCCGCTCATGCCGCAGCTTTACGGGGCTGCAATGCGATGGACGCGCAATCCCTCTGACGCCGAAGACCTAGTTCAAGAGACATTCGCCAAGGCTTTCGTTGCCTGGGCGCAGTATCAACAGGGCACCAACCTGAAGGCTTGGTTGTACCGAATCATGACCAACACACACATCAACATGTACAACAAGAAGGCCAAAGATCAGGCCAAGGGTGGATTAGACGAACTAGAAGACTGGCAGCTGGGTTCGGCAGAGTCTGTCACTGCGCTTTCAACTCGCTCGGCCGAACTTGAGGCCATAGATAATCTTCCATCAGACACCATTAGGAAAGCACTGCACGATATTCCCGACGAATTTCGCATGGTGGTTTACTACGCGGTGGTTGATGGATTGCCATACGCAGAAATTGCGGAAATTATGGACACCCCGGTGGGCACAGTAATGAGCCGTTTACACCGCGGAAAGAAACTGTTGAAAAAACTACTCACAGATTACGCACGCCAAGAAGGCTATGACGTATCTGAGGTAGAGGTGGAGAGTAAAAATGCCTGAGTTTGATTGCCAAGAAACCAAGCGCCACGTGCACGAGTTCTTGCACAACGAGTTATCGGAATCTGAGATCAGTGAGATCACAGCCCACCTAGCAAACTGCGATAGTTGCGAAGGCGATTACGACGTAGAAAACGCCTTAAATAATGTGATTAGTCGCGCCTGTGCCGACATGCCACCTCAAGAACTTGCCGATTCAATCATGAGTCGCATTCGAATTATTCAGCAGGGTGTTGATCACTAGTTTTACGAGTGAAAAATCCGCACTCTTTGAGTGCGGATTTTTTTATTCTGGAGCTTGAATGTTCAACCATTCATACCAGCCACGATTTAGAACTAGCCAGGCAATTAATCCGTGACCAACCTGGCCTGGAATGCCGTGTTCTGAAGTTTCAACTTCTAGGTTCCATCCTTCGTGTTCAACCAAAGGGCGGAAGCAATCAACAAAAGGAATTCCGCGTCTTGATGCAACGTCTTCAAACCCAGAAGCAAGATGTTCAACCTCTGAATTAAGTTCAGCATTTCTATGCGGGATAGGGCCAACCAAGAAGGTTTCGATTCCTGCACGTTTAGCCTCATCAATGATGGTGGCAATATTTAGGCGGCTTCTTGAAATAGAAATTCCAGCGGCTGGGTCGTTGTTGCTCAAAGCAATGACCAATTTATTCTCGGTGTCAGCGCTGAACCTGCGTTGCACTTCATTTTGCCAGCGTTCAGCAAGCATGCTGGTGGTTTCTTCTGGTGCTGGAAGAGCAAAAACCTCAACCCTTGGAAAAGTTGAAGGTGTCTTTGAAATTACTCTGCCAACCCAGCCCATTCCCTTTGGGTCGCCAGCGGCAGAGATCATGGCATCGCCCAAAATGACGATGCGCACTGCGCGCTTGGCTTCCGGTTGCATGACTAGATTGAGAACGCGCGCTCTATGAGGTCTGCCTGTTCAACCGCGTGACGCTTTGCTGAACCGGTAGCCGGAGAGGCGCTGGCAGGGCGTGAAACAAGTTTCGCAACCTGGCCGTTCATGTATCGAGGTAAGAAAAGACCGATGTAGGTCCATGGTCCCTGGTTAGCTGGCTCGTCTTGAACCCAAACCAGTTCTGCATTTGGGTACTCAGCGTAGGCGGCCTTGATTTCGTCAACCGGGGTTGGGTAAAGCTGTTCTACGCGAATAATGGCTGTGGTGCCATCATTGCGCTTCTGTGCTTCGGCCAATAGATCCCAGTAGACCTTGCCTGAACAGAACAGCACGCGCTTCACGTTGTTCTTGTCTAGACCCTGCTCGTCTTTTATGACCGGCTGGAATGTGCCGTTGGTGAAATCTTCTACTGATGACGATGCGGCTTTGAGGCGAAGCATTGACTTAGGTGTAAACACAATCAGTGGACGCTTTGGGTTTGAGTAAGCCTGGCGGCGCAACAGGTGAAAGTGCGAGGCCGGCGTTGAAGGCTGAGCCACTGTCATGTTGTTTTCGGCACACAACTGTAGGTAGCGCTCAATTCGAGCTGAAGAGTGGTCAGGACCCTGGCCTTCGTAACCGTGCGGCAGCAACAGAACTACACCGGAGTGCTGGTTCCACTTTTGCTCTGAAGACGAAATGAATTCATCAATGATGGTTTGCGCACCATTGGCAAAGTCACCAAACTGGGCTTCCCATAGCACCAGCGCATTTGGGTTTTCGAATGCGTAGCCGTATTCGTATCCCATAGCTGCGTACTCGCTTAGGAATGAGTCGTAGATGTAGAACTTTGCTTGGTCAGCAGAGAGGTTGCGCAGAGGCATCCATTCCTGACCATTTTCGCGATCGTGGAACACGGCGTGACGCTGCACGAAGGTTCCGCGTCGGCTGTCTTGACCAGCCATGCGAACGGTCTTGCCTTCAAGCAGCAGGGAACCCAGGGCAAGAAGCTCACCAAAGCCCCAGTCAATTCCACCCTCGCGGCTCATCTCAACGCGCTTGGTTAGAAGTTGCTGCAACTTAGGGTGCACGTGGAAACCAGCTGGCTGGTTGTCGTGTGCATTTCCAATCAAACTAACAACATCGCGAGAAATTGCTGTTGCCTTCTCGATGGTTGGGTGATCGCTTGCTGTGGTGCCAATACCAACCGGGCGGGTAGGTAGAGCAGGTGCCGCAATCATTGCCTCGTGAACCTCAGTGAACGCGTTCTCTAAGCGGTTTTGGAATCCTGCATTAGCTGCATCGAATTCTTCGCGACTAATGTCACCACGACCAACAAGAGACTCAAGGTAGAGAGTTCTTACCGAGCGCTTTGCCTCAATCAAGTTGTACATCAGCGGTTGAGTCATTGATGGGTCGTCACCTTCGTTGTGACCGCGGCGGCGGTAACAAACGATGTCGATGACAACGTCTTTCTTGAATTCCTGGCGGAACTCAAAAGCAAGTCGTGCAACACGGGTAACCGCTTCTGGATCATCACCGTTCACGTGGAATATCGGCGCCTGAATTCCCTTGGCGATATCGGTTGAGTAGACAGTTGAACGTGATTCCATTGGCGGAGTTGTGAAACCAACTTGGTTGTTGATCACAATATTGATTGTTCCACCGGTTTTGTAACCGCGAAGTTGAGACATGTTCAGAACTTCAGGAACAACACCCTGACCAGCAAATGCTGCATCACCGTGAATAATCACAGGAAGCACTGGGTACTGGTCAAGTTTGATCGAATCAGTGCTATCTAGCTTCGCGCGAACGATGCCCTCTACAACCGGGTTCACTGCTTCAAGGTGTGAAGGGTTAGCGGCAAGTGAAACACGAACCTGCTTTCCTTCCATGTTGGTGAAGGTTCCTTCAGTACCTAGGTGGTATTTCACATCGCCTGAGCCTTGAACTGTCTTTGTATCGGTATTGCCTTCAAATTCTTTGAAAACCTGACCATAGGTTTTACCTGCCACGTTGGTTAGAACGTTTAGGCGTCCGCGGTGTGCCATACCAATAACAACTTCTTGCATGCTGGCGTTTGCAGCCTCTTGCAAAATTTCGTCAAGTGCCGCGATTGTTGATTCGCCGCCCTCGAGGCTGAAGCGCTTCTGACCAACGAACTTAGTTTGCAAGAAAGTTTCGAAAGCCTCTGCTTCGTTTAGCTTCTCAAGAATACGCATTTGCTCTTCGCGAGTTGGTTTTGCATACGGGCGTTCAAGTTTGTCTTGGAACCACTTGCGCTGAGCCGGATCCTGAATGTGCATGTACTCAACACCAACGGTGCGGCAGTAGCTGTCACGCAGAATCTTTAAGATGTCGCGGAACTCGGCTTTTGATGAACCGCCAAAGCCACCGGTCTTGTAGGTGCGGTCTAGATCCCAAAGACTCAAACCGTGGTTCAAGATATCTAGATCTGGGTGTGAACGCTGCTGGTATTCAAGCGGATCAATGTCAGCCATCAAATGACCGCGAACACGGTAGGCGTTAATTAATTCCTGAATGCGAGTTTCTTTGCTTCTGTCATCAGACTCATTGCGATCAAAATCAGAAACCCAACGAACTGGCTCATAAGGAATGCGAAGGTCGGCAAACATTTCGTCATAGAATCCGCGAGCACCAAGCAGAAGCTCGTGCACCTTCTTTAGGAATTCACCGGAACCAGCGCCTTGAATTACTCGGTGGTCGTAGGTTGAAGTCAAAGTGATGGTCTTGCTTACGCCAAGCTTTGAAAGCTGAGCATCAGACAAACCAGCAAACTCGGCAGGGTAATCAAGTGCTCCTGCTCCAACGATGCAACCCTGGCCCTTCATCAGGCGGGGAACAGAGTGAACGGTTCCAATTCCACCTGGGTTGGTAAGCGAGACAGTTGAACCGGCAAAGTCGCCTGCGGTCAACTTGTTATCGCGTGCACGCTTGACCAAGTCTTCGTAGGCGGTTAGGTATTCGGCAAAATTCAGGCGCTGTGCACGCTTGATGTTTGGCACCAAGAGTGCGCGGGTGCCGTCTTCTTTTGGAATATCGATAGCAAGACCAAAGTTAATGTGCGCCGGCTGAACTACCGCGGGGCGGCCTTCGATTAGGTCGTAGTAAACGTTTTGGCTTGGAAACTCTTTCAGGGCGCGAATAATTGCGTAGCCAATGATGTGAGTGAAAGACACTTTTCCGCCGCGGGTGCGAGAGAGGTGGCTGTTGATCACAATTCGGTTGTCAATCATTAGCTTCGCCGGAATTGTGCGAACAGATGTGGCGGTTGGCACTTCAATCGAAGCATCCATGTTTGTGGCAAGAGCTTTGGCCATTCCCTTGAGAATGTTTACCTGGTCTTGTTCTTCTTCAAGTTCTGCTGAATCAACAGTGTTGATTAAGCCGGTTACCGGGGCCTGCGCTGGAATTGGCTGAGACTTAGCTTCAACTCGAGTGGTTTTTGCTACAACAGGTGCTGCTGCTTGCGCTACCGCTGCAGCCGGAGTAGCCGGAACGATTGGCGATACTGGAGTTGCTGGTGCCGCTGGCTGTACCGCAATTGGGCCCGTGGTGGCGTGTGGGGTTTCAGTAGGGCGGTAATTCTCGAGGATGGGCCACCAGGCCTTGTCAACTGAATCAGGATTTGCTTTGTATTGGGCGTACATTTCGTCGACTAGCCAGTCGTTCGCGCCAAAACCGTTCTCATTTTCAGTGTTGCCTGACAGAGAAATCACCTCTTTATGAATGTCCGAATGTGTTCCCAGCCTACCTTCTTGAACTTGGTGAATTTGGCCTAACGGCGGGTTTAGGCCAATGAATTCCTAGAAATTCGCCAGTATGCTTGAGTCACAATGGATAAAGCAGGTTCTGACCATAGCTGTTCTTGCAGGGGCGCTCGATGAATGAGTGGTTGATGCTTGGATTTGGCCTTATTTTGACTATCGGTACCGGTCTTTTTGTGGCCAGCGAGTTTTCTTTACTGAATGTAGAGCGTAATGACCTTGAGGCAAGGGCTAGCCGAGGCGAAAAGGGCCTAACTGCCCCAATTTCCGCTCTTAGGCGAACTAGCACCCACTTATCCGGTGCCCAATTGGGAATAACGCTAACTACCTTGCTAACTGGGTTCGTTGCAGAACCTGCTCTAACAAAATTGCTGACACCCCTATTTGCCCCTATGCAGCTATCGGGTGATCTTCAAAAGACCTTCGCTGTGGTTTTGGGCATGGTGATTGCCACATTGTTCTCGTTCTTAATTGGCGAATTAGTGCCAAAGAATATGGCGCTCTCAAGCCCTCTGGTGGTTCTCAAGTTCGTTGTTGGATTTCAAATAGCGTTCACCTGGGCTTTTGGGTTCATGATCAAGTTTTTGAACAACACGGGTGATCGAATCGTTCGGCTCTTTGGCGTTGAACCAAAAGAAGAGCTCAGTTCAACGAGAACTGCGGAAGAGCTCTCTTCTCTGGTTAGACGTTCGGCAAGCATGGGCGCACTAGACGCCCAAACTGCAACCCTGCTCACCAAGACTCTTGCGTTAAGTCAACTCGTTGCGGCCGATGTAATGACACCGCGTCCTCGCATGCACGCTCTAGATAAAGACGAAAGTCTTGCAAAGCTTATTGAAGCATCGATAAAAACCGGCCACTCAAGATTCCCAATATCTGACGGCACAACCGATGACATTATTGGCGTAGCTCACATTAAGCAGGCGGTGGCAGTTCCGCGAGAAAAACGTCAAGACGTGCCAGTTTCTGCAATTATGGTTGACGCCCTGCGAGTACCAGAAACCATGCGCCTTGAAACGTTGATGGTGGAACTTCGCGCCAAAGGTTTGCAACTTGCAATTGTCGTAGATGAATACGGTGGAACCGCTGGCTTAGCAACCCTTGAAGATTTGGTCGAAGAGCTTGTTGGAGAACTAGCTGATGAGCACGATCGCGCCAAGGCTGGTGTAACCCGCGGAGCAAATTCTTCAGTTTTGTTCCCTGGAATGATTCGCCCTGATGAACTACTAGAGATGGCAATTAAAGTGCCTGCAGATGGCGCCTATGAAACCGTTGCTGGTTTCATGATGAGTTTGCTTGGGCGAATTCCTGAAGTAGGCGACGAGGTAATAGTTGAAGATGGTGTTCTAAAAGTTGAGCGAATGGATGGGCGCAGGGTGGATCGTGTCAGATTCACACCAACTGGGTTGATCAACGAACCGGAGAAAACAAATGAGTAGTGATCTTCAGGGGTTAATTTGGCTTGTTGTTCTGCTTGCATCAAATGCATTTTTTGTTGGCAGCGAGTTCGCTTTAATAAGCGCACGCCGTGCTCAGATTGAGCCAAGAGCCGAAGCCGGCAGTAAGCCCGCAAAAATAACACTGCGCGCTATGGAAAACGTTTCGCTAATGTTGGCCACTGCGCAGCTTGGAATCACAATCTCTTCACTTTTGATTTTGCTAATTGCCGAGCCAAGTATTCATCACCTTTTGGAATATCCTCTTGCCGCTCTGGGCATTCCTGAGGCAATTGTTTCTGCGGTTTCCTTTGCAATTACCCTATTGTTGGTCACCTACTTGCACGTGGTAATCGGCGAGATGGTACCCAAAAATCTTGCAATTGCCATGCCCGAAAGATCTGCACTTATTTTGACGCCAATCCTCTGGGCGGCATCCATTGCCGTAAAGCCTGTAGTTGCAACACTGAATTCCGTTTCAAACCAAATTCTCAGGCTTTTCAAGTTTGAGCCCAAAGATGAGGCAAATAGCTCTTACACGCTTGACCAGGTTGAAGACATAGTTGAACACTCAACTCGCGAGGGGGCTCTATCAGACGTAAGCGGGGCTTTGTCTAATACTTTTGAATTCACAGAGAAAACTGTGCGCGACATAGCGATACCGGTGTCAAAGTTAGTTTCATTCTCCGAGACCGTAACTCCTCGTGAAATTGAACAGGCCGTTGCAAAGCACGGCTTCTCTAGGTATCCACTAACCGATGAAACCGGAGAGCTTGTTGGCTACCTACACCTCAAGGATGTAATTGACCTAGAAATAGATGAAGCCGATGACCCATTTCCGGCAAAGCGCGTGCGCACGCTTATCTCGTTGCCGGCATCGATGGAGCTAGAAGATGCCCTAGCCAGCATGCGAAGGGTGCATGCTCACATGGCTAAAGCTTTTGACTCCCAAGGCAACGTTCAGGGTGTGCTCTTTCTCGAAGATATTCTTGAAGAGCTTGTTGGCGAAGTGCAAGACGCAACAAGACGCTAATTACCTCAGGCTTCGTTAGGAAATTTTCCTCGAGCATATTGCTTTGGCCAGTACTCAATTTCTACATTAAGTTCATGCGCGGCGCGAAGAGCCCATGATGGATCACGCAAAGATGCTCGGCCAATCAAAACCACATCTACTTCACCTGAACTCAGAATTTCTTCAGCTTGATGGGCACTTGTAATTTGGCCAACCGCCGCCACCGGCTGGGTAACCTCTTTAGCAACGTGCTCTGCCAGCGGAACCTGATAGCCAGGCCCTGTGGGAATCTTGACCCCAGTGATTAACCCACCTGAGGATATGTCGAAAAGGTCAACCCCCAAATCGGCGCACCATTTTGCAACCGTAGCCGTTTGCTCTAGGTTCCAGCCTTCCTCGTGATAATCAGTTGCTGAGAACCTAACGAATAGTGGTAGTTGTTCGCCAACCTCTGCTCTTATTGCCTCAACTATCTCAAGTAGAAAACGTGCCCGATTTTCTAAGCTTCCGCCATACTCATCAGTTCGCTTATTTGTAATAGGCGATAGAAATTGGTGCACCAGGTAACCGTGCGCAGCGTGGATTTCAATTGCATTAAAGCCGGCAATAACGGAATGCTTTGCAGCAGTTGCCCAATCTTGAACCAAATCTTTAATCTCACTCGCAGAAAGTTCGCGTGGGGCTTCGTAGCCATCAAATGCTTCATTGGTAGCAGAAACTGTTTGCCAGCCACCCTTTTCGATTGGCACAGTGCCTTTGCCAGACCAGTCTCTGTAGGTTGAACCTTTTCTACCAGCGTGGGCAAGTTGAATAGCAGCCTTTGCGCCTTGTGAATGAATGAACTCAACAACTCGAGCCCAAGCGGCAACCTGATCAAAGTTCCAAATGCCAGTGCACCAAGGGGTGATGCGCCCCTCTGGGGTAACCCCGGTTGCCTCAGCAATGATCAAGCCGGCCCCGCCGGCTGCCCTTGCGCCTAGGTGCACAAGGTGCCATTCGTTCACAATTCCATCTTGGTTTTCACACGAGTATTGACACATTGCCGGTATGAAAATTCGGTTACGAATCTCTAAGTCACGAATCTTTATTGATTCAAAAAGTTTGGCCATGTTTACAGCATAGGTTTCGATAGCCTTACATGCATGTTCACCAGGTCACCAAAGCAATTACTAGAGTTTTCGGCACTAGCCTTTTTGACTGCTCTGTTGCCTTTTGCGCACTTGGCTTTTAGTCAACTCTTTGAGCGAGTTATGCCAATGAACGACGTATTACTTTACGGCTGGTGGCTGCAGCAAATGCAGCAAGGGGAGCCCATTTTTGGAGTAGCGCAAACATTCGTTTATCCGTATCCAAGCCTGCTACCCATGCTTCTAGCCAAAGTGTTTGGCGGTTCGGCAGGAATACTTATTGGCTGGTGTGCGCTGGTAGCCAGCTTGAATGTTTTGTCTATAGGCCTACTCACAAGTTGGGGTTCCGGAGCCAGGCGCTCTTTTAGAGCGGCTTGGTTTTGGGTGATTTACCTTATAGTTCTTGGGCCGGCGGGAATAGCCAGAATAGACGCCATCGCGGTATCGCTAGCAATCATTGGCTTGGTCTATTTTGCAAAAGGCAAAACTTTAGAAGCCATGGCTCTGTTCACCTTTGGAGCTTGGATAAAAATTTGGCCATTTGTTTTGGCAATTGCCGCTTTTATCTCAGATAAATCAAAGAAACTCATGTCTTATGCGGCTATGTCCGTGGTGGCTGCCGTTTTTTTGGCGGCGGTTGTGCTGGGGGCAAATTCAAGTGTTTTTTCCTTTGTGACCATGCAAGGAAATCGCGGAATTCAAATAGAAGCCCCAATTGCAACATTTTGGCTCTGGGCTGCAAAATTTGGTTTTGCAAACGCTGGTATCTACTACGACAAAACCATTATCACTAATCAGATTTCTGGAGACGGCGTCTCTTTAGTTGCGGCACTAATGACACCAGCAATGTTTATTGCACTGGCAATTACAATTTGGCTTGCTTTTAAGGCAGTCAGAGCAGGCGCTGAACGCAACCAATTATTTTCGGCAATTGCTGTTACCGCAGTGCTAGATCTAATAGTTTTCAATAAAGTGGGCTCACCGCAATTCATGGCTTGGCTAGCGGTTCCTGTGATGGCCTGGATCTATTTTGAACAACCAATCAAAAAGCTGGTCTTGGCTGGTTTTGTATCGGTGGCTTTGTTAACCAACTTGATTTATCCAATTTTCTACTTAGACCTCATGGGCCTGGGCGATACCAGCGTTTCACTGCTGACAGCAAGAAACTTGTTGCTGATTGCTCTGCTAGTTTGGGCGAACATGCAACTTGGCAAATTAGCAAAGCCAGTTAGGAATTAAGCAGAGCCCTAATCATTGGGGCAAGTTTGATGTCTTCAATTAAGAATCCATCATGACCAAATTCTGATTCAATAACCTGCAAGCCGCCACCAATAATTTCTCCTCCAATATGATCGGCGATTAGCTGCTGATCTTCGACAGGGAAAAGACGATCCGAAGAGATGCCCACCACTATGCTCTTGGCTGTGATTGACCCAAGAGCCGCCTCAAGAGATTCGCGGCCGCGAGAAACATCGTGCGAGTTCATGGCTTCAACTAACGTGATGTAGCTGTTTGCATCAAAGCGACGGGTAAATTTATTGGAGTGAAAGTCAAGGTAAGACTCAACAGCCCAGCGACCACCACCGCCAAGCGGGCTAACCTCTGATTGCCAAGCGCGTTCAAAGCGGTCGTTCAATTCGCTTGGCGAGCGATAGTTCAAAATTGCCATACGTCTTGCAAGCGCTAGGCCTTGATGAGGGCCAAATCCTGGTTTTGCGTCGTAGTAGTTTCCGTTGGCAAATGCCGGGTCGCTTTTGATGGCTTGAATCTGAATGGAATTAAGCGCAATTTGGTCAGCCGTTAGAGCAGGTGGTCCGGCAATAACTCCAACGCGCTTTACTTCGTCGGGAAACATGATTGCCCACTCAAGGGCATGCATCGCTCCAACTGAACCGCCAAGCACCGCATGCCACTTCTTGATTCCAATTAGGTGCGCCATTTCACGCTGAGCGTTTACCTGATCGCGAATTGTGATGTAAGGAAACAAGGTGGCAAATTCTCGGCCATTTGTGTCAAGTGTTGATGGTCCGGTTGATCCCTGGCAGCCGCCAAGAACGTTGCCTGCCACCACAAAGTATTTATCGGTGTCTATAGCAAGGCCTGGGCCAATAATGTGTTTCCACCAGCCGTCAGTTGGGTGCTCTTTAGAGGCATCTCCCATTGCGTGCGAATCGCCAGTGAGCCCGTGAAGAATCAAAACTGCATTGGTGTGCTCGTGATCCAGCTCACCCCAGGTTTCAAAAGCAATTCTGTAGTTAGCAAGAACGCGCCCGCTCTCTAACTTGAGGTTAGAAAGGGGCGCGAACTGGCGGTCACCAGCTGGGTCACCGTCGCGCCAAGCACCGCTGGCAGGAGGGCGGCCAATTAGTTGGCGGCTTTGCTCCTCAGTGATGAACTCTGACGGAACGAGGTCTCCGGCTGATGTTTGAAATTCCATTAGGGAATAAGCATATCGCTGTTCCGTAATTACTAAGGTTTAGCGAGAAGCCTCGAATGCACTTTCAAGATCGGCAATCAAGTCTTCTACAGACTCAAGACCAACAGATAGGCGCACAAGCCCTGGTGTTACACCAGTGGTCAGCTGCTGCTCGGGGGTTAGCTGAGAGTGAGTTGTTGAGGCTGGGTGAATAACCAAAGAGCGCACGTCACCAATGTTTGCAACGTGACTAAACAGACTCAGAGAATCAACGAACTTTGAACCGGAAGTAACTCCGCCCTTTATCTCGAACGAGACGATTGCGCCGGCACCTTTAGGAGAGTACTTCTTGGCTGCCTTAAACCATGGTGAGCTCTCAAGTCCGGCGTAGTTAACGCTTTCAACTTGATCATGTTTCTCAAGGAAGCGGGCAATTTTTTCGGCATTGGAAACGTGGCGCTCAATGCGAAGGCTCAAGGTTTCGATTCCCTGAATCAACTGCCATGCGCTTGCCGGTGCAATTGCCGACCCAAGGTCACGAAGCAGTTGAACTCGCGCCTTAATGATGTAGGCAATTGCATCACCCAGTGCCGCTGTGTAGTTAACGCCGTGATAAGAAGGGTCTGGGGTGGTTAGCCCTGGAAATTTATCTGACTTGCTCCACTCAAACTTTCCGCCATCAACGATTGCACCTGCAACAACCGTTCCGTGACCGCCAAGAAACTTAGTTGCCGAGTGAATAACAATGTCGGCTCCGTGCTCAAGTGGTCGAATAAGGTACGGACTAGCAACGGTGTTATCCACAAGTAGTGGCACGCCGTGCTTGTGAGCAACACCTGCAACACCTTCTATATCAAGAATCGAAACCTTAGGGTTTCCGATGGTCTCGGCAAAGAAAGCCTTGGTGTTTGGCTGCACTGCTGCTGCCCACTCGTCTAGATCATCTTGGTTTTCAACAAATGTGGTGGTAATTCCAAGCTTTGGCAGGGTGTATTTGAACAGGTTGTAAGTACCACCGTAAATAGTTGAAGAGGAAACAATGTGGTCGCCAGCTTGAGCAATATTCAAGATTGCAAAAGTTTCTGCTGCCTGCCCAGATGCAAGAAGCAGGGCAGCGGTACCGCCCTCTAGAGCGGCAATGCGCTTCTCAGCAACATCCTGCGTTGGGTTCATGATGCGGGTGTAAATGTTTCCGAATTCAGCAAGACCAAAAAGCTTTGCAGCGTGCTCACTTGAGTTAAAGGTGTAGGCGGTGGTCTGGTAGATAGGTGTTGCGCGTGAATTTGTAGTTGGGTCTGGTGCCGCGCCCGCGTGAATCTGCGCAGTCTCAAAGCCCCAGTTTGCTGAATCAGTGCTCATGATTGTTCCTTACTAATACGGAGGTGTTTCCCTAACAGTAGGAGGTTCCGGCCAGTTCTGAAACAGGCCTTGAAACACTGCGTAATCTTGCGTCTACGCTTGAGACATGTTCTTTGAGCAAATGCATCCCAGTTGGCAGTCCGCCTTGCCTGAATCAAAGCCGGTCTTAGATGAAATTTACAAAAGGCTGCAAGCGAATCAAACCCCGTTTGTTCCGGTTTTACCGCTAGTAATGAAGGCTTTTGAGCAACCGCTTGACCAGGTTAGGGTTCTGATTGTTGGTCAAGATCCTTATCCAACCGCAGGACACGCCATTGGGTTATCGTTTGCAGTCAACACTGATGTAAAACCACTGCCCAGAAGCCTAAAGAACATTTTGATTGAACTCAAAGATGATCTTGGAAAGTCGATAAGCGCTGAGGGTGATCTTGCGCTCTGGTCCAATCAGGGTGTGCTTCTTCTAAACAGGCATCTGACCACAGACCTTTCAGAAGCGGGTGCGCATGGTGAGATTGGCTGGGCCGGCTTCACAGATCAGGTCATCCGGGTTCTAAACCGGCAACTGGGTAGAAAGCTGGTGGCAATTTTGTGGGGCAATCAAGCGCAGCAACTTGCACCTGCACTTTGCGATTGCACTGTGATTTCATCTGCGCATCCAAGTCCTTTATCGGCAAGGCGCGGTTTCTTTGGTTCAAAGCCTTTCTCAAAGACAAATGCAGCTTTGGTATCTGTGGGTGAACAACCTATAGATTGGTCCTGTTAGGAGATTCTCGTGGCCCTAGATTCAGAATCACGATGGCGCTTAGTGCGCATGATGAAAGCAAAAGGTCAGCAGTCTGACACCAATTCTGAGCCAACAATTAGAAAAGCGGCAGAATCTGACCTTTCTGCCATGGTCGAAATTTATAACTATTACATTCAAAACAGTGTGGTGACTTTTGATATGGAAGCCATGGGGCTTGAAGACTGGGCTGCTAAATATAAGTGGATCAACGAACTAGGCCTTCCTTTTATCGTGGCTGAAAGCCCAAGCAAACAAATAATTGGCTTTGCCTACGTTGCTCCTTGGCGTCAAAAGGCTGCTTTTAAGCGAACCGTCGAAGACAGCATATATCTTCGACCTGCAGCCATCGGTAAACGAGTGGGTACTAAGTTGCTCACGGAATTATTGATTCAAGCCAAGGAAGCCGGTGTTAAAGAGGTGGTTGCTGTGATTAGCGACAAGGGGGCCGAATCTTCTATTGCACTTCATGAACGCTTTGGCTTCAAACATCAAGGGCACCTAGGCAAAGTTGGATTCAAGTTTGGCCGCTGGTTGGGCACTGTTCTGATGCAAAAGTCTCTGTAAATTCAGCCCGCTTTCAGCAAGTTTTAAGCATCGGCGAATAGGCTGAGCG
>JBDLUH010000023.1:0-14698 GCA_039805425.1 Actinomycetota bacterium | reverse complement strand
ATTTGAAGGTTCAGTACCAAAGACTGTCGAGGCCGTAGTTCTTTCAACACAGCACAACCCGGGAGTCACCCATTCCCAAATAGTTGAGGCCATGCGATCAGAAGTTATCCAGCCTGTGTTAGAGCTTTCGGGGCTTGACTTTAGCGGTACTCAGTTTTTCATTAACCCAACAGGAAAATTCGAAATCGGCGGACCAATGGGAGATGCCGGTCTTACCGGTAGAAAAATTATTGTTGACACCTACGGAGGCGCCTCTAGGCACGGCGGCGGAGCGTTTTCTGGAAAGGATCCCTCAAAGGTAGACCGTTCGGCAGCTTACGCATTGCGTTGGGTTGCCAAAAACGTTGTTGCGGCAGGCTTGGCTTCAAGAGTTGAGGTTCAAGTTGCATATGCAATTGGTGTAGCAAGGCCAGTTGGCTTGTACGTAGAGACCTTTGGCACTGGATACGTCTCTGACGATTCAATTGTTGATGCAATTAACAGTGTCTTTGATCTGCGCCCTAAGGCAATCATCGAGTCACTTGACTTGCTTCGCCCAATTTATTCAAAGACCGCCACTTACGGCCACTTTGGTCGCGAACTTCCAGAATTCACTTGGGAGGCAACGAATCGAATCGACGAACTGCGCTCTGCAGTTAACCTTTAAGTAAACCGGAGTCTTGACGTGGGGGAATCCGATCTTACGGTTGCGAAAGTCGCGCTGCTTTCACCCTTACCTCAACTAGATCGCTTATTTGATTACTCAATCCCTGAACATCTAAGTTCTGAAGTAACTGAAGGCATCCGAGTTCGAGTACGTTTCGGACGCTCAAAGGCCTTGGTAGACGGCTTCGTTATTTCAATTTCAAAGTCTTCCGAATTTGAAGGTTCGCTAAGTGAAATTGTCGAAGTTATTTCAGTTGCAAAGATCCTAAATAGAGACATTTTTGACTTAGCATCTGCAGTTGCGACAAGGCAGGCGGCTACTGTGTCTGATGTGCTCAAACTTGCAGTACCAGATAGAAGTGTTGCAGTTGAGAAGAAATGGCTAGAGGACTTCAAACCGGTAATTAGAACGCAGCGAGGTTCCTCAAAGCGCACGTCACAAATTGTTCGCCCTGTGACAAATGACCAGGGCCCTGAGTGGGCGCTATCAATTTGCAAAATGGTAAATGAGTTACTTGCAACCGGGGGCTCAGCAATTATCGTGCTCCCTGATTTCAGAGACCACAACGCCCTGATGGAACAACTTTTGGCGTCCACCGCAAGTGAACTCGTAATTGACTATTCAACATCTCTGCCCAAATCAAAACGCTATTCTTCGTTCCTGAAATGTATCAGTAAACCGCAGAGCATAGTGGTTGGAGCAAGGTCGGCAATCTACGCGCCGGTAAACAATCTAACGAAAATAGTAATTTGGGATGATGGCGATACCAGCCACCAAGACCAGACCTCTCCGTACAGTCACACTCGAGAAATAGCCATGATGAGACAGGCAGTTGAGAAGTGCGACATTCACGTTTTTAGTCACAGTCGTTCAACAGAGATGGCTCGTTTGCTCGCTATTAAGTACTTCACTGATACCTCCGAGCCATTTGCCATTCCTAAAGTTGCGAATTCAGAGTCAGAGATTCGAGTTGACTCGCTGGCTTGGACAACAATAAGAAGTGCTCTAAAGACTGGGTCAGTTTTAGTACAGGTAGCTTCAAAAGGCTCGTCAAGCTCAGCATTTTGTTCTTTGTGCAATCGGCGCGCAATGTGCAAGAACTGCCATGGGCCAATTTGGATAGATTCTAGGAACATGGCACGATGTCGCTGGTGCAATAGCGGTAATTTGGATCACCGCTGTCAAGACTGCGGTTCGAACAAAATGAGGCTGGGAGTAGCAGGCACTACTCGCACTGCTGCCGAGTTCGGCAAAGCTTTTCCGGGTTCAAGAATTATTGAGTCCACTGGGGAATCGCCGATTCTGCACGTACCACCAAACTCGCTTGTCATAGCTACGCCGGGGGCAGAACCAATAACCAGGGGTGGATACTCAGCAGTAGTCATACTTGACGCGCAAAAGGCCCTAGCTAAAGATTCACTCAGAGCTACAGAAGATGCCATCCGAACCTGGTGCAATGCAATTGCACTTATGAGTAGTGATGGTAGAGCCGTATTGGTTGGACTGTCTGGAACCCTAGCGACAAAAGTTTCTCTTTGGGCTATCGATGAAATATCCAGACACGAATTGGATAGTCGCATGGAACTAAGGTTTCCACCAGCAATCAGACTGGCGTCAATTGGTGCTGAACACAACCTGATACAAGCCGTTATTGAAGACTTGGGCAAAATCGACGGAGTCGAAATTCTTGGTCCTATATCGATAACAGACAAGGGAAGCGAAATTGAATCCAGAGTGCTTCTCAAGTACGAGTACTCAGTTGGGGCTAAATTGGCGGAGACGCTAAAAACTCAGTCGCTAAAATTGTCAGCCGGGCAGCATAGATTTAGCGCCAAATCTGGTCGAGCCATTCGCCCAATTCGCATAAAGATGGATGACCACGAAGTAATCTAGTCACAAAGCCACTCTAGACAGGTTTATTTTGAGAATACTTTTTGCTGGTACCCCGATGAACGCGGCCCAGACGTTAGAAGCTCTAATCTCGTCCGGTTTAGATGTTGTTGGAGTCCTAACTAGAGAAGATGCCCAGATTGGACGAAAGAAGACCATTACTCAATCTGCCGTTGCTGATGTAGCTGAGAAACACGGAATTAGAACTTTTAAGCACAACCAAGTTGATCAGCAGGCGTTGACTGAATTTGAAACCGTTGCACCAGACATTGGCATTGTGGTTGCCTATGGTGCGATACTCAACTCCTCGGCACTTTCGGCCCTGACACATGGCTGGATTAACCTTCACTACAGTCTGCTTCCGCAATTGCGAGGAGCAGCGCCCGTGCAGCACGCTATTCTTCAAGGCTTGCCTACGACCGGTGTCACGATTTTTCAACTCGATGAGGGCATGGATACCGGTGACATTCTTATGCAAGTTCCCACAGAGATTCAACCTGCAGAGAATTCCGCAAATCTACTTGCTAGATTGACCCAGCTTGGAATTAGCGCACTCTTGGAATTGGCGCCTCAACTGGCAGCGGGATTCGAATCAAGAACAAAACAAAACTACGAAAATGCAACATTTGCGCCAAAGCTGAATCGCGCGCAGGCAAGGATTGACTGGCGTAATTCTGCACACAGTATTGAAAACCTCGTAAACGCCATGAACCCTGAACCCATGTCTTGGACTACCCACCTAGCCGAACCTGTTCGAATTCTTAGCGGCAGACAATTCGCTAGTGGCATCTCAAGCGAATCAGATGAAAGCCTTCAGGTTGGACAATGTTTCATGCACCAAGGTCGTGTGTTAACTAAGTGCGGTGAGAATACGCTGCTAGAGCTTCTTGATATTCAACCAAGCGGAAAGCAACCTATGGCTGCCACTGACTGGTTCAGGGGCAAGCAATCCAAAGGTCAGGTAATTTTTGAATAAGCCAATGCGCGAGTCGGCAAGAACCATTGCGCTAGAACTTCTTTTTTCTGTTGAACTTCAAGATGCGTACGCGAATCTTTTGCTACCCAAGCTATTGTCTTCGTCAAAGCTAGACGAACGAGACACTGGCTTGGCCCAAGAACTTTCGTTTGGAACTCTGAGGTGGCAACTTTTTTACGATCGAATAATAGAGGAATGCGCCCAGCGCTACAGTGACGAAATCGACACAAAGGCGCTTATTGTTCTAAGGCTGGGAGCCCATCAAATTCTTGGTATGAGAATTCCTGCTCACGCGGCACTTGATGAAACCGTAGAGTTGGCCAAGCAATACGTAAGTAGAGGCGCAGCAGGTTTCGTAAACGGTGTGCTTAGAAGAGTATCTGAGAGAAGCAGGGATCAGTGGCTTGAAATTGTTTTGAATGGCCTTGAGAGCAAGTATGAAAGGCTAGCGGTTGAGTTTTCGCATCCTATTTGGGTTGTCAAGGCTTTAGAGCAGTCTCTCAAATTGGACGGGCGCGAAAATGAACTTCGTGATCTCTTGCTGGCAGACAATATTGCTCCGCTAGTCAGCCTGGTTGGCCTTCCAGGCTTAGCTAGAAAATCAGACTTCGAAGATTTACCCATTGGTCCAGCCAGCCCAATAGGGGCTCAGTTAGATGGCGGTGACCCAAACCAGCTGAAGGCTTTCCGCGAAGGTCGAATAAGGGTTCAAGATCAAGGGTCACAATTGGCTGCGCTTGCGCTAATTGAAGCCACCCCAATTCTTAAGAATGAATCTTGGTTAGATCTTTGCGCTGGCCCAGGTGGAAAAGCTGCCGTGCTTGCCGCCCAGGCAAAACTCTCGGGCGCTACGATCACTCTGAATGAAGTTTCTGAGCATAGAGCCAAATTAGTAAAACAGTCTCTGATTGCTATTCAATCAAAGCCCACATTGACCATACAAGATGGAAGAAATTTTCACCTGGAACACAGTTCTGAGTTTGATCGAATTCTCTTAGATGCACCCTGTACCGGGCTGGGAGCACTTCGTAGAAGGCCTGAGGCTAGATGGCGCAAGCAGCAAAGTGACGTTGCAGAATTAAGTGCATTGCAAGAGCAGCTACTTGCCAGTGCTTGGACATGCCTGAAGCCTGGAGGCATTTTGGCTTATGTGACTTGCTCTCCACACCTTGCCGAAACAAATGCAATTGTTGACTGGGCTTTGAAAAAACTCTCTGGAGCGGAATTGCTGAACTCAAACACAATTCTGAAGCAAATCAACGGAAACCTTCAACTGAATGAGACACGCCGCACTACTCAGTTGTGGCCACATTTACACCAAACAGACGCAATGTTTATAGCCGTTTTCACTAAATCGATAGGCTGAAGGCATGTCAGCAAGAATTAACCCCAGCATTCTTTCGGCCGATTTCGTCAACTTTGAAGCTGAGTTCGCAACTATCGCAAACGCAGACCTGATTCACATTGACGTGATGGACAATCATTTTGTGCCAAACCTCACTTTTGGCCTACCAATGGTTAGGCGTATGCAAGAGATTACCCCTAAGCCACTTGACGTTCACCTAATGATTTCTAACGCAGACCAGTGGGCAATTGGATACGCTGAGGCCGGTTGTTTTTCTGTCACGTTTCACGCCGAAGCAACAGCTAACCCGGTATCACTAGCTAGAAAGATCAGGTCTACCGGAGCCAGGGCAGGCGTAGCGATTAAACCTGGTACCAGTGTGGATAGCTTCCTAGAGGATTTAGCGGAATTTGACCAACTTCTTGTAATGACGGTCGAGCCTGGGTTTGGCGGCCAATCGCTTATCGAACATACCCTTGAGAAAGTCTCCAAAGCAAGAAGACGAATAGATTCTGAGAGGTTAGACATCTGGCTTCAGGTAGACGGCGGCATTGACGAAAGTAACATTCAAAGAGTTGCCGAATTCGGTGCGGATACGTTTGTAGCCGGAAGTGCTGTGTTCAAGGCACAAGATCGTGCGAAGCAAATCGATAATCTTCGAAATCTAGCTAATCTGGGCATATCCCACCGCCATTAGTCTGGCTCATGGGGGTTGCAGAGGGTAACCTTGAGGCTATGAAGTCGTTTGAAGAGCTGTTTGCTGAAATCAGCGAGAAAGCCGCAACACGCCCTGTAGGTTCTGAGACCGTAAAGTGGCTAGACGCAGGCACCCACACAATTGGAAAAAAGATTGTTGAAGAAGCAGCCGAAGTCTGGATGGCAGCAGAACATGAAGGAAAAGAGAGAACAGCTGAAGAAATCTCGCAGCTGATCTACCATCTTCAGGTCTTAATGGCGAACCTAGGTCTCACAATAGAAGACCTTGAGAAAAATTTTTAACTATTAAAGACTTTGAAAGAGTAGACAATTGCTAAGAGTTGCCGTTCCAAATAAGGGAATACTTTCCGATTCAGCCATTCTCATGCTTAAAGAGGCTGGCTACACGGTTCGTCGAGACCCAAAAGATTTGCACGTAGTTGACTCCGCGCACGACATTGAGTTTTTCTATCTAAGGCCCCGAGACATAGCCACCTATGTTGGAGCTGGATCGCTTGATGTTGGATTCACTGGCTTAGACCTTCTGCTTGACAGCCGTTCAAAAGCAGTTTCAGTGGCAGACCTAGGCTTCGGAGGTTCCACCTTCAGGTTTGCCGGTCCGGTAGGAAGGTTCAAAGAACTCAGAGATCTTGCCGGCAAAAGAGTAGCAACTGCCTACCCGCACCTAGTTGAAGATTTTCTTAAAGAACAAAAAATCTCTGTGGACCTTGTGCAACTAGACGGGGCTGTTGAAGTTGCTGTGCAGTTGGGAGTTGCCGACGCGGTTGCCGACGTTGTTTCAACAGGAAATACCCTTCGTCAAGCCGGATTAGAAATTTTTGGCCCAGTCATACTGCAAAGCTCAGCGCAACTGATCGTTGCTCCAAATTCAAAGGATGCCCACGAACAACTTCTGCGACGAATGCAGGGAGTACTTGTGGCTCGCGAGTATGTAATTTTTGACTACGATTGCCCAACAAATTTAGTAGACAAAGCCTCAGCAATTACTCCTGGAATTGAATCACCAACGATCTCACCATTGAGAGACGCCGATTGGGTAGCGGTTCGCGCCTTGGTTCGCGCCTCAGACATCAACGCAAAGATGGACGAACTATATGCCATCGGTGCACGTGCCATCCTAGTAAGTGCAATCCACGCCGCGAGAATATAGTGACCCTGTCAACCAGAGTTATCCCTTGCTTGGATGTTGCAGATGGCCGTGTTGTAAAAGGTGTAAATTTCCAGAATCTGCGGGACGCCGGCGACCCTATTGAACTTGCGGCAAAATACTACGCAGATGGTGCCGACGAACTTACGTTCTTAGATGTGCACGCAACGGTAGACAACAGATCCACAATGTACGAACTTGTAACTGCTTGCGCAGAACAGGTTTTCATTCCTCTAACTGTTGGCGGCGGCATTCGTGAGGTCGAAGATGTAGCAAAATTGCTGGCCGCGGGCGCAGATAAGGTAAGCGTTGGTTCGGCCGGAATTGCTAACCCGGATTTGCTGAATTCAATTGCCAACCGATTTGGCAACCAGGTTCTAGTGATTTCTTTAGATCTAAAAAGATCAGCCAAGACCGAGTCTGGTTTCATTGTGACTACACACGGGGGCAGAAATGAGACCAAACTAGATGCAATTGAATGGGTTAAAGAGGTAATCGATCGCGGCGCAGGGGAGCTTTTAGTCAACAGCATTGACGCAGATGGCACACGCGAGGGCTTTGACTCAGAAATGATTTCTGCAATTAGAGAAGTTTCCAAAATACCTCTAATTGCTTCGGGTGGAGCAGGAAAAGCCGAAGACTTTGCTGTGGCAGCCGCTTCTGGTGCAGATGCGATACTTGCAGCGTCGATATTTCACGAAGCGTCTGTTTCAATAGCCCAAGCTAAAGCTCAGCTAAAATTGGCAGGATACGAAACGAGATAGCATGGCCAGCCAGTCAATAGAGAACCTAGTATTCAACGATGCCGGTTTGATTCCCGCCATAGTGCAAAGTGAGTCAACTGAGCGAGTGTTGATGATGGCGTGGATGAGCAAGGAATCATTGCAATTGACACTTGACATTGGTGAAACAGTTTTTTTCTCAAGATCAAGGAATGAAATTTGGCACAAGGGCAAAACCTCTGGAAATGTTCAAAAGGTGCACTCTATTGAATTCGACTGTGATTCAGACGTGCTTTTGATTAGGGTTTCCGAAGCCGGCCCCGCTTGCCACACGGGCCTAAATTCTTGTTTCGACAACGGTCAGCTAACAATTGGAGCTCCAAATGGCTAAGCCTCAATTAACGCTGAATCAAGTAATTGAATTAGCGAATACCCATAGGGTAATTCCAATAATAGAGACGTTATTTTCTGGCACAGAAACTCCACTTTCAATTTTTGAAAAACTTGCTGCCAACAAGCCAGGAAGCTTTCTCTTAGAGTCCGCCCAGCAGGGCGTTTGGGCCCGCTACAGTTTTATAGGTGTCAATAATCGAGGCATGCTGTTACAAAAAACAGGTGAATCGGCCAAGTGGTTTAGCCCAACGAACAGCCCACCATTTGCAAATGGCTCGCATGTCCTTCCTTCTGTATCACTTGACGCCGTTGCTGCGATTCAAAAATCATGGAATTGTGCACCAATTGGTGACTTGCCACCGCTCACAAGCGGACTAGTAGGAATTCTTGGGTGGGATCTAATCCGAGAAATCGAAACCCTTAATGAGGCTGCTCCAAAAGACTTTGAATCGCCGATACTGGCATTAGCCATGTTCCGCGATCTAGTAGTTGTTGATCACGAAACCAGCAGCATTATGCTTGTTTCAAATATTTTTGTTGAAGACTCTCTAGACCTGAAAACTGCTTATTTTGCAGCTGTTGGCAACATAGATGCAATGCGCATGGACCTACTAAAGCCCAGCGAAGCGGTGATTGCAGACATTGACTTCAAAACCATCGCCGAGCCTTTACATAGAACCGATAAACAAGAATTTCTTGACTCGATTGAAAAAGCAAAGCAGTACGTTCGCATCGGCGATGTATTCCAAGTAGTAATTTCTCAGCGGTTTGACATCGAAACTAAAGCTAGCCCCTTGGACGTTTATCGCGTTCTACGGTCTCTAAATCCAAGTCCCTACATGTATCTATTGAATTTTGAAGACGACACTGGCGCGTACTCGGTGGTGGGTTCTTCACCAGAGGCGTTGGTTTCTGTGCTTAACGGACACGCGGTCACCCATCCAATCGCTGGTTCAAGACCCCGCGGAACTGATTCCGATTCAGATCACGCACACGAGGAATCTCTCTTAGCAGACAACAAAGAAAAGTCTGAGCACTTGATGCTCGTAGACTTGGCGCGCAACGATCTTCTAAAGGTTTGCGTTCCAGAGACTGTTACGGTCACAGAGTTTATGCAGGTCCACAAATTCAGCCACATAATGCATTTAGTCTCAACGGTTGAAGGCAAAGTTGCTGAAGGCAAGTCACCAGTGGATGTATTCAGGGCTACATTCCCAGCCGGAACTCTTTCAGGAGCACCCAAACCAAGAGCACTGCAGATAATTGACGAACTAGAGCCCTCAAATCGCGGGCTGTTTGGCGGAGTGGTTGGGTACTTTGACTTTGCAGGAAACGCTGACCTGGCAATTGCAATCAGAACTGCATTCATAAGAGACGGCATTGCACATGTACAAGCCGGGGCAGGAATCGTTCTAGATTCGGTGCCCGAATCTGAGTATCAAGAGACAATCTCAAAATCAAGTGCTCCGCTAAGAGCCGTCGCCGCGGCGAACGCAATGATTCGCAGGAGAGACTGATTGCTTTCTAAAGGTAAATCAATTTCCGTAGTCTTGCTTTTGCAAGTCGCTGCTTGGATTCTGAGTGGACAAGGCTGGTATGAAGTTTCAATGGCCCCTGACGGAGAATCTCTAGTTCTTCAAACCTTTGACGGCTTCACCTCTTACAGCTTTATCTCTGCGCTCCTGTTGGTTGCACTAGCGGGAACTGCTGTAGCAATGTTGTCTGGAAAATTGACCCGCACGGTAGCTTTGGTGTTCAGCGCATTTGCTGGCGTCTTCCTTGCGGTGCTGGGAATCACAAGCGTTTTGAGCACCAACCTCGCTGGCATAACCAACCAAATTGAGAGTGCTACTGGAATCGCAGCAACCCATGGGCTTAGTGGTGTTGAAACTAATACGCTTTTTTATGCTTACTTAGCCATTGCGACCTTTGTGGCTCTTGCACTCACCACACTGGCTGCTGCCTGGTTCAGCCGAAACTGGGTAAATCGTTTAAGTTCTCCCCAAAAGAATCGCTCTAGATCCAAGCTCACAGACCCAATTTCGCTGTGGGATGAGCAGCGTTAGAAGGATCATCCGCAGGTAAGATTGCAGTAGAACAGAGAAAGGCAAGCTATGTCAGAGAACCTAAACGACCCAGGCCACGGAGATTCAGTTGCGTCATGGACAGCAGTCACCATCATCATGATTGGTTTTGCTGCTGGAACCTTAGCTTTCTGGTTTGACAATGCTCCTCTTGTATGGGCCTCAGCAGTCTTCACTGTTTTGGGTGTACCAGTTGGAATTCTGCTCAAGCGCGCTGGCTACGGTGTTGGCGGCGAGAAGTCTAAGAACAAGCACTAGTGCTAGGCGATCTATACGCTGGCTCTTTAGCTGACGCTGATCGAAGATTAGAGGCAACTCCACTTTCTGTTGTTGAACGAATGGCACTTGCCAGGCAGCCAGCACTAGATGTCATGGCTGCCCTGGCACCTACAGAAACCATAAGAGTATTAGCTGAAGTGAAACGTGCCTCTCCAAGCCGCGGCGCAATGGCGGCAATTCCAGACCCAGCCGCATTGGCAGAAATCTATGCAACCAATGGGGCAAGCGCGATTAGTGTGCTTACAGAAGAGAGAAAATTTCTAGGATCACTGGCCGATCTAGAAGCCGTGCGTGAACGAGTTTCTGTTCCACTGCTTAGAAAAGATTTCATTTCTACTGAACATCAAATTTTGGAAGCCAGGGCCGCTGGAGCCGACATCATTTTGTTAATCGTTGCTGGCTTGAGAGAGCCTGAAATAGCTAGGTTGATGAAATTCACCTTTGAGCTGGGCATGACACCCTTTATAGAAACGCACACAGAAGATGAACTCAAGACAGCTATTGATCTAGACGCAAAATTTATTGGTGTAAACGCGCGTGATTTATCTACTTTTCAAACCGATCGCGACCTCTTCAGCAGGCTGGTTGAGCTCATTCCATCCGACGTAATTAAAGTTGCTGAATCCGCCGTTCGAAATGCAGAAGACGTTGCTCACTACCGACGAAGTGGGGCAGACGTAGTTTTGGTAGGCGAAGCTCTAGTAACCAATGACCCTGCGGCCATGCTGAAGTCTTTTCTAGCCGCTGGCAAGTCTTAGAATTAGTGTCATGACGAAACTGCGCGATCAAGTAGGACCATACTTTGGTGAGTTTGGTGGCCGATTCGTTCCCGAATCGCTGATTGCCGCCCTAGACGAACTCGATGCCACGTACCAAACCGCCAAAGCTGATGCCTCTTTTCAGCACGAGCTGGCTGAACTTCATCGCACCTACACTGGCAGGCCTTCAATAATCACCGAAGCAAAGCGTTTCGCCGAGCATGCGGGTGATGTGCGCATTTTTCTTAAACGCGAAGACCTAAACCACACCGGAAGCCACAAAATAAATAACGTTCTTGGCCAGGCGCTTCTAGCCAAGCGCATGGGCAAACATCGCATCATTGCTGAAACCGGCGCAGGCCAACATGGTGTTGCCAGCGCAACTGCGGCAGCTCTTTTTGGTCTTGAATGCGTTGTTTACATGGGTGAGGTTGACACCAAACGTCAGGCCCTGAACGTTGCCCGAATGGAATTACTTGGCGCCAAGGTTGTACCGGTGACCACCGGAAGTAAAACCCTAAAAGATGCAATCAACGAGGCACTGCGCGACTGGGTTGCCAACGTAGACACAACCCACTATTTACTAGGTACGGTTGCCGGTCCGCACCCTTTTCCAACCATGGTGCGGGACTTTCACAGTGTTATTGGCAACGAAGCACGAAAGCAAATGCTAGAAGAATTTGGATTTTTGCCAACCGCGCTAGCAGCTTGTGTTGGTGGTGGCTCAAATGCGATTGGGCTCTTCCACGCATTTTTAGATGACACAGACGTAGAGCTATACGGGTTTGAGGCAGCTGGTGACGGCATGGATACAGACCGTCACGCTGCCACTCTGAATTTTGGCCGAACCGGGGTACTGCACGGAGCTAAAAGCTACATGCTTCAAGATGAAGACGGCCAAACAATGGAGAGTCACTCTATATCGGCAGGTCTTGACTACCCAGGAGTTGGGCCAGAACATGCCTGGCTTAAGGATTTAGGCCGTGCCATGTATTGGGGTATTTCTGATGCCGAGGCCATGGATGCACTTCGTTTGCTGAGCAGAACTGAAGGAATCATTCCTGCCATCGAGACCTCACACGCTCTAGCAGGAGCATTGAAACTAGGAAAGACGCTGAAGCCAGGATCAAGTATTTTGGTTAATCTTTCTGGGCGCGGAGACAAAGACATGGAAACAGCAGCAAAATACTTTGGATTATTGGACGGCCCAAATGCGCAGTAGCACGTCATCAGTGTTGAAAGCCAATAAAGCATCTGGCAAGGGTTCCCTGATTGGCTACTTTCCAGCTGGCTACCCATCGCTAGATGAGTCCGTTGAAGCTGCCATAGCAATGTGCAAAAACGGTGTTGATGTTCTGGAGCTTGGAGTTCCATATTCTGATCCGGTGATGGACGGCCTAGTGATTCAAGAAGCAACCGGCCTTGCCTTAGATAAAGGTTTCAAACTTTCGCAAGTTTTCGAAGCGGTAAAGCGAATAACTTCAGAAGTTGATACACCTGTTTTGGTGATGACCTATTGGAATCCGGTGCTTAGCTACGGAGTCGAGAAATTTGCAACAGACCTCAAAGCTGCCGGGGGAGCTGGGCTAATTACTCCAGACTTAATCCCCGATGAAGCAGCCGACTGGCTTCGCGTCTCTGATGAACTTGACCTTGATCGAGTTTTTCTTGCAGCACCCACCTCATCGCCTGAACGCATGAAAAATGCCTGTGATTTGAGTAGAGGATTTGTCTATGCGGTTTCCACCATGGGCATCACTGGAGCGCGAGATAACGTTGACAACCTTGCTAAGAAGGTAGTTTCTGGTGTCCGTAATGCCGCTCCAGATCAAAACACAGCCGTTGGAATCGGAATATCCACCGCCGAGCAAGTTAATGATGTCAACAGCTACGCCGATGGAGCAATTATCGGGTCAGCTTTTGTGAAGGCCTATGCTGCCTCAGGGGTTGCGGGCCTCACAGCCAAAGTGCTGGAAGTTTCGGCCGGGCTAAGTAAATAATTCAAAGGAATCCATGCAAGCGACTCAAAAGATTTATTCATTGCTACAGAGCATTCCAAGCCCAGAAATTAGTTTCATTCAAGCGGGGCCATTTCGCATTCACTTTTACGCACTTTTTATTCTTTTAGGAATTGTTCTAGCGATTTGGCTAGCTGACCACAGGCTGCGTAAATGGGGAGCCAAAGGTGGTCTGGCCTTGGATATTGCGCTTTGGACCGTGCCAATTGCAGTTGTAGGTGCGCGAATTTTCCACGTGCTGACCCACACCGGTGATTATTTTTACCCTGGGGCTGACCTAACGGCAGTTTTCCGCATCTGGGAAGGCGGCATTGCCATCTACGGTGGTCTGATTGGTGGTGCCATAGGTGCCTGGATTGGTTCCAAACAGGCTGGATTAAAATTTTGGGCGTTTGCCGATGCCGTGGCACCTGGAATTTTGCTTGCTCAGGCTATTGGTCGCTGGGGCAACTACTTTAACCAGGAACTATTTGGCTTACCAACTAGCCTTCCTTGGGGGCTTGAGATTGACCAGTTCAACACGGCATACCCAGATGGCCTGCCAGCTGGAGTACTTTTTCACCCAACATTTCTCTACGAATCAATCTGGAGCCTGGCTGGTGTAGCTATTTTGCTGCTGATTGACAGAAAATACAGCCTTCGTGGCGGAAAAATGTTCAGCGCCTACCTGATTTACTACTCAATCGGCCGAATCTGGACCGAAAACCTAAGAATTGACCCAAGTGAAATCATCCTTGGCTTGCGCACCAATGTTTGGTCAGCGCTACTCGGAATTGGCGTCGGCACTGCAATCATCTTTTTGCAGAGCAAACGGCAAAAAGGGCTGGAGGCCAGTGTTTACCGAGACGATGCGTTAGACTCAAAGCCTAATTAATCAATATTCCGATCACTGTTTGATCGGGCTTTTGGGCCAATGTTGTCCCTCCTAATTCATGATTGGAGTGTGGCATGTCCGAAATGTCGCCGTTCGAAAGATTTGGTACCGCACCGGTAGCCCAGGGTCTATACGACCCATCTTTCGAAAAGGATGCCTGCGGCTTGGCAATGGTTGCCACCCTTCGCGGAACTCCAGGTCACGACATTGTTAGGACTGCACTGACGGCACTAACCAACCTTGAGCACCGAGGTGCAGTTGGTTCCGATGCCGGCACCGGAGATGGTGCCGGAATTCTTTCTCAAATTCCTGACGCCTTTTTGCGCGCAGTAGCTGGCTTTGAACTACCTGCTAAAGGCGAGTACGCCGCGGGTCTAGTGTTCATTGAAAACGGCGATGAGCAGCGAGTAGAAGCGGGTTTCGAAGATTTAGCCAAACAAGAAAACCTAAAGGTTCTTGGCTGGCGAGATGTTCCAACCAATCCAAACGTTTTAGGTGACTTGGCTAGAAATGCAATGCCAGTTATTCGTCAGGTTTTCGTTTCTGCTGTTGATGGTGCGACAGGAATGGATCTTGAACGAAGCGCGTTTCGTCTACGCAAGCGCTCTGAGCGTACCTTGGGTGCGTACCACCCATCACTCTCTTCAAGAACTATTGTCTACAAGGGAATGGTCACGACACTTCAGCTGGAACCGTTTTATCCAGACCTAAGTGACGAAAGATTCGAATCAACCCTTGCCTTGGTTCACTCTCGCTTTTCTACCAATACGTTCCCGTCATGGCCACTTGCACACCCGTTCCGCATGATTGCTCACAACGGTGAAATCAACACTGTTAAAGGAAACCGAA